>JAAXQI010000013.1 GCA_012974315.1 Desulfobacterales bacterium
CCTTTTTCGGAGCCGCTTTCTTTGCAGCAGGCTTTGCTTTTGCCGCAGCTTTTTTCGGAGCTGCTTTCTTTTCAGGAGCAGTTTTTGCTTCTTCCTCAGGTTCAGCTGTAAGTGCTCCGGTTATTGCCTTACTCAGCTTTTCCTTTATGACTGCGTTTATGTATTCCGGGGTAAAGATAGCCTCTTTACGGATTGACTTGGTAGTATTGCCGAAGACCATTCTTACCTTGCGGCTGTTCACTGCATCCAACGCCTTATCCAGCCTGGATTTCATCTCATCAGGTTCAATACCTTCAGATTGACCAAGGGGACCAAGCTCTTTTATCTTGTTTGTAAACTCGGTTATAAGTTTGACAAAACGGGGTGCTTCAGCAGCTGAAGCCCATTTTAGTGAGAATCTTTCAGGGTTGACTCCGATCTCTTCAAGTACATTAGAGACCAAAGCATTCATTCCCATTGCATCGTAATTACCTACCTGGTAATGACATTCACCGAGTTGTCAGCCTCCGGTGAAAATGCCGGCAGCCCCTTCCACAAAGCCCCTGAGGACAAAGGAGGGATCGATCCGACCAGTGCACATAACCCTGATGGTACGCAGGTTGGGTGGATACTGGTAGCGTGATACGCCTGCCGCATCAGCAGCAGCATAGCAACACCAGTTGCACAGAAATCCAAGGATACTCGGGTTGTACTCTTCCTTGCTCATTTTCTATCCTTTAATCATGTTATAAATGATGCATTCTAAACAGCCTTATGATACCAGATTAAGCTGCCTCTTTTTCTTTAATGCCACTACCAAATGCTTCAATCTGTGAATTTATCTGTTCGTTGGTAAAACCGCCCATGGAGATTGCAAAAGTAGGACAATGTGAAGCACAGATGCCGCAAGCTTTACATGAGGCCACAATTGTTTCGGCCTTAGGCTTGTTGTTTTCATCTTTCACCATCTGGATGGCCTGATATGGGCAGAGACTGGTGCACAATCGACATCCGATACAGGTTCCCTTGTCAACATTAGAGACAATCGGATCAACCGTGACATAACCTTTAACCAGTGGCATGGCTGCCTTGGCTGATGCAGCCTGTGCCTGGACAATAATTTCATTCACCGGCTTGGGTGAATGGGCCAGTCCGCAGACATAAACTCCGGCGACGGGAAGCTCTACCGGGCGCAGTTTAACATGGGCTTCCAGGAAAAATTTATCAGCTGTAACCGGCACTTTCAACAATTTGCTTAATGTATCAGTCTCTTCAGGCACCATGCCGACACTTAAGGCCACCATCTGAGGATTCATGGTTATATCGTCCTGCAGGATGGGATCAAAGAAGGAAACCGTAATCTTGCCGCCTTTTTCAGCGAATGAAGGTTTATTGTCCATTTCATAAGGTATGAAGAGAACGCCCTTCTGCCTTGCTTCCTGGTATAAATCTTCAGCATAACCGTAGGTCCTGATATCCCTGTAAAGCATAATTACCTGGGAGTCAGGATTTATCTTCTTGATCGTGAGCGCGTTTTCAACAGCAGTTGTACAGCAGGTCTTGGAACAGTAATTCAGGTCATCACCGCGGGAACCGGCACACTGGATCATAACAACTGATTTTGGTGCACGGCTTTTACCTTTTCCTTCAAGCTGCAGAGCCAATTCACTCTGGGTAACGATATTTTGGGAATATTTGACTGTATTGCCAAGAACGGTTTCCGGGCGGTGTTCATTGGCGCCGGTGGCAATGATTATGACACCGTGATCCAGGGTAGTCTCTTTAACTTTCGCACCTTTTCCTGAACTGATGATTGAGGAAAAATTGCCGACAAAACCGCTGGTTTGTTGTAATTCTGAATTTGTATAAACCGTAACAAGTTTGTTCTTTTTAACCTGAGCAATAAGTTCTTTGGTATGGTCCAGTTTCTTGTAGTTACCACCAAGGGTGTCCTGTTTTTCAACCAGGGCGCAGTTAAAACCCTGGTCCGCCAGGTTCAAGGCTGCAGTCAAACCACCGATACCACCGCCAACAACAAGACCGGATTTAGTAACCGGAACAGTCTGTTCAGGCAGAGGTTGAATATGCCTTGCCTTGGCTACAGCCATACGAACAAGATCTTTTGATTTGTCAGTAGCTGCATCAGGCTCATTGGCATGCACCCATGAACATTGATCCCTGATATTAACCATTTCAAAGAGGGAACGATTTAAACCCGCATCCTTGAGAGTCTCCTGAAAAAGAGGCTCATGGGTCCTGGGTGAACAGGCCGCGATTACAACACGGTTGAGATTGTGCTCCTTGATTTTATCTTTGAGTACCTCCTGGGCATCCTGGGAGCAGCTGTAAAGACTTTCCGTATAGTAGACCACTCCATCCATATCACCGGCATAATCGCTTACTTTCGGTACATCTACAACTGAACTAATGTTAATCCCGCAATGACAGACGAAAACCCCGATTCGTACGTCGTCTCCCATTTCTTTCTCATCCGGGTAAGTTTTGTGGATAAGACTCTTGCCGCGTTGTTTTTTAATAAGTCCTGCAGCAATTCCAGCAGCACCGCTTGATTGTGTGACAGATTCGGGTATATCCATAGGGCCGTTAAAGGCACCGGCAACAAGAATTCCATCTTTGCTGGTGGCAAGTGGTGTAAAGGTGTCTGTAGCACAGAAATCGTACTTATTGAGCTTGAATCCGCCCATATCTGCAAGCTTCTGGGCATCCGGAGGAGATTCAAGTCCAACGGAAAGGACAACCATGTCAAACGGCTTAAAGTTGTGTTTGCCATCTAATGTAGAATAGGTGAGTCGCAGATGGTCACCCCAAGGCATAATATCTGCCACTTTTGCCCGTACAAATTTAATACCTTTATCCAGGGCACGTTTCTGGGCGGCATCAAAATCTTTACCCTGGGTCCGGATATCCATATAGTAAACAGTGATGTCCGCTTCAGGGTTATGCTCTTTGGCTACCATGGCTTCCTTGATCGCATACATACAGCAAACAGAGGAGCAATAACCGTTATTACAGCCGATATCCCTTGATCCTACACATTGGATAAAGGCAATTTTGTGAGGATGCCGGTTGTCGGAAAGGCAACGTACTTCGCCAGCAAATGGTCCGGAAGGATTGAGGAGTCTTTCAAATTCAATACTGGTAACCACGTCAGGATGTTTACCATAACTGTACTTGGCAAGGGTCTCTTCAGAAATGCGGCCAAAACCAGGGGACATGATTACAGCACCAACTTCCAGGGTCATTTCTTCAGGTTGCTGGCTGAAATCAATGGCTTTGCTCTGGCAAACCGGTACGCAGATCTGGCAGGTATCATGGGTAAGATGCAGACAGCTGCGAGGATCAATATAGTATGTTGCCGGGACAGCCTGGGGATAATCGATGTGAATAGGACGGGTTATGTTCAAACCTTCATTGTAGTCATCTTCCTGGTGCCGTGGACAATAAGTGGTGCAGAGCCCACAGGCCGTGCAGTCATCTGCATTGATATAGCGAGGACGCTGTACAATATCAGCTTTGAAACTACCCGGTTTTCCCTTCAGGGAAATCAAATCAGCATTAGTAAGAATTTCGATATTTGGAGACCGACCGGCCTCAACCAACTTGGGCGCCAGGATTCAGAGCGAACAGTCGTTGGTCGGGAAAGTCTTGTCCAGTTGAGCCATTACACCGCCGATGGCAGGCGATTTCTCAACCAGGTAGACATAGTACCCCAAATCGGTCAGGTCGAGAGCTGCCTGGACCCCGGCGATACCGCCGCCCAGGACCATAACTGTCCCTTCCCTGCTCTTTTTAGCTTTAGCCATAACTTTCTCCAATTACTCTAACTGGTTCTATAGAATTAAATCGGCCTGTTTATGCCGATTTTGTATTTTGTAAAATGAGTCGTCTTTAAGCAGCTGGTTTCCATTCCTTTAAAAATGCCGGCATGTGACCTGCTTCTCTTGGACCGATTGTAATAGTCCAGTCAGGAAGTTCTTCTTCAAGTTCACCTTTGATGGAAGCGAGGTATCCTGGAATAATAAGATCACGGTGTTTCACCTTATCTGCGATGCCGCATTTATTGATAAACATGGCAATCAAATCAGCTCCAAATTTACCTGCTGCCCAGGCAGTCAATACTGATAGACCTTCCGTGTCTTTGATCAAAAGCCATGAAGGCACCCTGCTTCCCTCGATTTCACCTGCAACAATAAAGTAGGTCAAAGAGAAGTTACAGGTGATAAGGACAGGTGAGTTCTCATCAGGACCGGTGAGAGGATAGATATCCTCTTTAACAACCATGGGCCGCTGTGGATCAGTGAAGATATTCAAGCGTTCCAGCAGTAACGGGAATAATGTATCTCCCTGCAGGTCGGAAAGAATCACAATACCTGCATATTTGGCAATCAGAACCGAAGCAACCATTACCTCCATAAGAGGATCATCGGTCATATCGCATGGAAAGGTAATTGTAGGAAATCCCAGCGGTTTAAACTTTTTGTTGATTGCTGCTCTTCGGGCCAGGACGTTGTCTTCTAAGGCAGCGCGCATGGTCCTGGCACCGGTATCAATCACCAGGTCTTTTAATCCATCTTTGATGAGCGCTTCGGATATTTCAACTGCGTCATCAATATTGGAACCAATGACACCAAGTGGGCACCCAAGTTCTTTAGCCAGGTTACCCATGGCTTCCCTGTTATCCTTATTCGCACCAAGCAGCAATGGTTTACGGTCACCACAGGCCTTGGCTCCGGCTCCAATGGTATCCGGGTTGTCACTCATCAGAATGAGTTTTGCGTCTGGGGCATTATCGAGAACTTTCTGGACCAGAGAGGTAAAGGCTCCCTCGTCTCCTTTGCTATCTTTAATAGCTATAAGGTCGGCTTTCATGAGAACGCCGACCCTTTCAATACGAATAGAGTTGAAACGGGCAATTCTACCATCAACATCCGCATCACTCATGTCTGTGGTAATCAGGACACCAAGTCCGGTGGGGTTCTCAAAACGCCTGTCATGTCTGAACAGGCAGGTTTCACCACCCGTAGTCATTACTGCGTCTCCTCCACCTATTTTGATAGAACGAATGGGTGGTGCAGATGCCTCGCCGATGGTTTCCTTCACCTCATCACTGACATAAGGACATTCACCGATTTCTATCTGCCCTGCAGCCACTTTCATACCAAATGCCAGGCAGGTTGGTATACCGCATTCACCGCAGTTGGTCTTGGGCAGCATTTTGAGAATCATTATACCAGTTAATGCCATCTCTTATCCTCCAGTTGTATAAGCAAATATTGAATTTTACTTTTGGTATTTTTTAAATTAAATCTGATTAAATTGTTTCAGCTTTAATTTGTTTTCATAATTTTAATCTGCTATTAAACAGCAGCTTCCATTTGCAATGCAGGGTGTCCTTTTTCTTTCAGGAACTTGAGAATTTCTTCTTCTGTTATTCCCTGTTCTTCAGTGGCGATCATGTCGTAGAGTTCCGGCATTCCTTCGTCTATGCAACGCTGCTTCAGTTTGTCCTTGATTTCCTCTTTGAGTATTTTGGGAATCCAGACAAGTCTTTTCAAACCGCCTTCTGCCAGGAAGAGTTTTTTACTTGTCATGAAGTGTTTACTGACGCCCATAAAACCCGGGGTCTGCATGCCGCCGCCAGCCATACCGGCCAGAGTGGTGAACTTCATACCACTGGGCGTCATACCCGGGTAATCACGGTTGACAACCATAATACCGTTACATTGGGGGAGCATGGCGGCAATTGCCTCAAAACAGCCACAGGCGGTCATCGGGTTATTCATCAGTGAATAACAGCTGACTTCGGGAACAGCACCGCGGGATGCCTGATTAACAAACTGATTGATACCGGTAAAATAGCCATTTGTGGGATCGGTACAATCACCTTTGTCAATTGGCTGGTTCGGACCGGTGGGATTGATCTGAAACGATGCTTTTCCGTCAAGCCAGTTATATGCACCACACATGCCGACCCGCTCCGGGGTAATTACACAGACATGGCTCGGAGCAAATGATTGGCACAGGGTGCAGGAATAAAATACTTCTTCAGTTTCATCAGTCATATTACCAAGACGCAGGTCTCGTTCTGTGTAGACTCCCTTGGCAAGTTCAACGACCTTTTCAACTTCTTCCTGTATTGTAGAAATTTTCACCTGGACCTTATCAAGGATAGCGCCAAACTCCTGGTGCAGCTTACCGTGCAGCACCTTGCCGATATCTTTAAGTGTAAAGCCTTTATCAATTGCTGCTTTCCCTATCCTTATCCACATGATGTTACGCTGTCCAATATGCATGATGCCCTGGACATAGTTAATCAGGTGATGAAACTGCCTCTCAAGAATAGGTTCAAAGTCAGACTGCATCTCACGGCCGGCAACTTCGACCAGAATCGAAATTGGCAGGTTCTGGCCTTCTTCAATATCTGACATATCAGGACCGTCAACTGTCACCAGACCGTCTTCAACCTCATCCATTTCTTTGGAGACCAGGACTTCAACACCGGTGGTCCGGCCGCCGCCCATTTCCATGTAGAGGTCGTCTTTCCTGATACGTTCACCCTCAAAGGCTGGTCCAAAGGAAAGCGGAATATCAATTTTAGTAATGGAAACTTTGAGTCCACGAACTTCAATGGCTTTCTGTACGATTTCATCATGGGGCACATTACTCACAACATGCTCGTAGGTACAGATACCGGTTGGCAGGACTTCGGGGATATCATAATCGGAAATGGTGGGGAAACCCCAGTTGATAGCACCGGCTGCATTGGCGTACCATTCATCGCTTACCGGTCCGAAAGCCATAACAAAGGCAAATGTCCTGTCCTTGTTATAGATGAGATTGCCTTTGTAGTCGCCCGGTTTAACACCACCAAAAGCCATGGCTACACGGCAGGCAAAACCGATGGCAAATACGGCCGTTGTATATGACTGGCCAAAGGGGACAAGCCTGGTATTCCAACCGATCTGTACATCATTAGCAATCAGCTGTTCAGCCATGCGGATACCATTGGAATGATCATGCATGAATATGTAGAGGTTCTTTTCCTGCAACTCAAGGGCAATCTTGCTTGCCACATCTTTATCAGCCGGGGAACCCATGATGGCTGCAAATCCCGGGGCAGTACCATCAACAAACTCAACACCACGCTTACGGAAGATCAGGTCATCGGCAGCTCCGAGCCAGATATTTTCCCCAGTTGGGTCCTCTGTCTTGGTATAAAAATTAGGTTCATTGAGGTAGCGGATGGATTCATACATTTCCTCGGCAAAGAACGTGGCCATTCCAGCGTCCAGAGCAGGAGCCAGATAGGGAAGCCAGAGATCATCAGTTACCAGATCCGGCAAAAGATTCCTGCACTCCTGGAAGATATTCTTCATGTCACCAATTTTTTCAACCTTGTAGCCGAGCATACTGTATATGACCGGCAGAAAGTATGCTGTATTGGGAAAGGAAACCTCCTGGTCGGCACCATACTTCTTTAATGCTTCCTCATATGATTCTTCGGCCATGTCCACAATATTGTGGGCTCCCCTGATGGCAGCGGAACAGATGATTTTCGACATTGCAAACTCCCTCTAAAAATAAATCATTGTTGAATGTTGATGGTGTCGCAAAAAGTTCGATCTATCGCGTCGCAGCCCATTTTTGTTCGATCGGCATACCATATGTATGGCCTCGCTCGCAAAAAAACACTGCTCCTTATATATCAAATTTTTTGCTTAACCATTCCATTATTTTTTGTAACTTCATCAATGTTAAATGTTGGATGATTTTTTTTCAGCTCAACACTCATAAACTCATTTACCAATCTATAGTTACTTACCCGGCCATTCCGTTTATTAATGACTTGGTAAGAGTTATCGCTCTAGGATGTCTCATGACAAGCACTTCACCACCGGCCAGCAGCATAATGGTTGCAGTAACTGCTTCCATCAGTACACCTCTGTTTTCCTGGTCGCCTATCAAATTGTCTGTAGGCAATCTTACTTCCTTGGCTTTCCAGACTTCACGTCCAAGGTTACAGATGAATGGTACCTGTAATTTATCGTCCTGCTGGGTCAAGGCAGCCAGCCTGATACGCTCCATGACTGAATAGGTGTATTCAATGCCGTAGCCAAGGGCTCCGATAGAAGGATCGATCAAAACTGTACCAAGCTGCATGCCAAGGTTTTCCATCAGGATATTGAGCTGCTTGGCCAGGTTGACATCAATCGGTGAGGCAGCAACAACAGGATGCTGAAATGCCATTGCCGTGGCACCGATTGAACGGTAGTTTTTATCTGTTAAAGGTGCCAGGCAGACTTTCTTGTCGCCAATCATAGCAGTGATATCACGCAGGGTTTCAGTATCTTTTTCAGTGTTATCACAACCCCAGATGATAATTGGCACATCAACACTATTGATTACATCGGCAGCTACCTTAGCGGCATCAGCGGATGACCGGTTCATGCCGTTAGGATCAGTGCTGACCATGGAAAGACAGATCGCCTCTGCCTGGTAATCGTTGACACATTTCTGGGCCCAGGCAACCGGATTGTCAAGAACTCCTTCAAAATGACGGGCCAATGTTTCCGGCCATTCATCCGGTGCGACATCAAGGACATCCATGGCAATCAATGGCTTTCTTGGCATATCGCCTTCGAAGAGTTGGAAGGGTAAACTATTGCTTCCACCTACGGTCAGAAGATTGTCACCAGTTCCGAGGGTAACTTCACGAATTGCACCACTGTATTGAATTTTATAATGATCTTCAGGGATTTTAGAGGCTCTGTCGGACAATGCAGTTTTTTCTATAGCTAATTCACCAGCTTCAATTCCTGCAGGTGGAGCAGCAGTTTTTGGTTTGTCCGCTTTCTTTGCCTCATCAGCCTTTTTAGCTTCTTCTGCAGTCTTGGCTTCAGCAGCTTTTTTTGCCTCTTCTGCTTTTTTAGCGTCCTCGGCAGCTTTAGTTTCAGCAGCTTTCTTATCTTCTTCTGCCTTTTTAGCTTCAGCAGCTTTCTTGTCCTCTTCTGCCTTTTCAGGTTCCTCAGCAGGAGCCTTAACCTCTTCAACTTTCTTAGGTTCTTCAACAGGAGGCTTGGCAGCAGGTGGAGGGCTTGTTACTGGTGGTTTCGGTGCTGAATCAGGTTCGCGACGCAGGATTGCCTCGGCACTGGAGAATTTTTCCAGAGCTTCTACCTGGTCATCTGTTAACCCAAAAGCTTTCTGCAGAGCCTCCTGGCCGAGTCGTAGTGCTTCCAACGCCATCTGGCGTTCTTTTTCATTCATTTCATCTTCTCCCAAATCCTCTGATACCAATGTAGGGCCCGTTGCTGAAGGCTGCAGTGAACCCGCCTCATGTTTGGCATTGATTATTATCTGTTCTGCTTCAGCTTTCGCTGCAGCAATAATATCATCAGGTCTTTCCCCTGAAGCACCAGCTTCAGCTTGAAATGAAACAACTGCTTCAGAAGGGTCAACTTCAAATACTGGTCTTGGCAGGAGATTTGCCCGGCTTGCTATTTCCTTGGCAGCACTTTCCCACTCAATTGCCATGATATGGACACCGGCTACTCCTTTAATTTCCCTTACCTGATTGATGATATCAACGGCAATGTTAATACCTTCATCTTCCTTATCCTTGGCATCTTTCATGCGCTGGATGATTTCATCGGTAACATCTAGTCCAGGCACGAAGTTTTTCATGTATCGTACCATGCCAAGTGAACGTGGAGGTGTTATCCCGGCAAGAATATATGTTTTCTCTGAGATGCCCAGATCATTGCACATCTCCATAAATTTTTTGAATCTATCAATATTATAGATAAGCTGGGTCTGAATGAAATCGGCTCCATTTGACACCTTCTTCCCCAGGCGGGGTGCACGGTAGTCAAATGGTTCGGCAAAAGGATTGGCAGCTGCACCAAGAAAGAGCCTTGGTTCATGGTCCTTTATTGCATCGCCGCACTGGAATTTTTTCCCATCCCGCATATCACGCATCATACCGATAAGCTGGATGGAATCCATGTCAAAGACCCCTTTAGCGCCGGGATGGTTACCGAACTTCTGGTGGTCACCGGTCAGGCACAGCAAATTCTTCAAACCGAGAGCACTTGCACCCAGGATATCACTTTGCATGCTGATCCGGTTTCGGTCACGGCATGTCATCTGGATTACCGGTTCTACCCCTTCGGATTGAGTCAGGAGTCCGGCAGCGATGCTCGACATACGGACCACAGCTGTCTGGCAGTCTGTAATGTTGACAGCATCAACATTACCTTTGAGCAAGCGGGCTTTATTTCTAACGACTTCTGGATCTCCACTTTTGGGAGGGCCCAGTTCCCCGGTTACTGCGAATTCGCCTGAAGTTAAAACACGTTCTAAATTACTGGCCGATTTCATCGGTAACTTTCCTTTTTCTTAAAAAAATTTCAGCGGATAAAAACCAGTTTTCTAATCAGTCTAATTAGCTATCATGATGGGATGCACCAGTACAACCTGCATCACCAATGCCCTTGTCGCCGCCAAGATCACGTCGCATTTCCATATCAAACAGTACCCTTTCACGTTGCTTATCAATACCGAGTTCCTTTCGTTTGGTATCAATTCTTTCTATCATAAGCTTGGCGATTTCCAATGGTTCAGAGGCCACGTTCCATACTGCTCCATAGGTATCCATCATACCTTCGAGCAGATAGTTGTTAAAGGCCTTTGCACCTGTGGTTGGCAGATTCTGGAAAACAACCTGGGCACCACTTGCCACGAAGTACTGGCCAATGGCGACAGCTTTTTCACTCATCCACAGCGGCGCAGTACCAATGGCAGGCAGATCGGAAATATCATCACCCAGGCCACCTTCACGTACCATTTCAGTCGCTGCAATAAGGATACGGCTGTTATCTACACAGGACCCCATATGCAACACCGGGGGCATACCAACGGTTTCACAGACTTCCCGTAAACCGGGGCCTGCAAATTTGATGGCCTCGGGATTAACCAGCCCTGCTCTGCCCAGGGCAGTGGCAGCACAACCGGTAGTCAGGACCAGAACATCATTTTTAATCAGTTCACGGGCAATAATCTCATGGGCTTCGTCGGTCAGTTTATAGTTGTCGCAACCGACAATGACACCGACCCCGCGAATGCGGCCGTTGATGATATTGTCATTCAAGGGGCGGTAGCTGGAGCGAAAGGTGCCTCCCAGCATAGTGTTGATGGTCTCATGGCTGAAGCCAACCACCACATCCACTTTTGCTTCCTGAGGAATAAAACATTTACCGCGTTTTTTGTAGTTGCTGATTGATTTTCTTAGAATTTCCTTGGCAGACTCAAGGGGGGTTTTTTCTTCAAACTGAATATGGACTGAATCAGGCATTTTGGCCCGGTAGTTGGTGGTGATGATATCTGTGTGGAAGTTTTTTGCAACTTCGGCAACAGATTGCATGACACACTGGACATCGACGACCATTGCTTCAACTGCTCCCGTCGCAATGACCATCTCCTGCTGGATAAAGCCGCCTGCCACCGGGATGCCGCGGCGCATCAGGATTTCATTACCGGTACAACAGACACCGGCCAGGTTAATACCTTTGGCTCCGGCTTTTTTAGCCAATGCCAACATATCTTCTTCCTGGGCAGCGAGACAGAGGGCTTCGGCCAGTAGCGGCTCATGACCGTGGACTGTTATATTGACCTGGTCTTCTTTCAAGCAACCAAGGTCAACAATTGCCCGGCGCGGTACAGGGGTCCCGAACATAATATCGGTGAGTTCTGTGGAGAGCATGGATGATCCCCAACCATCTGCCAGGGAACAGCGTGAAGCCTGCAGCATGATGTTGTGGTATTCCTGGTCAACGCCCATATGGGTACGGTGCATCATTTCAACGACCTCGCGGTCAACGCCGCGTGGTGCAATACCCAACCTTTTCCAGAGTTCCTGACGCTTGGCCGGGGCTCGTTTGGTCATGGTTAATGGTGTATCAGTCTGTTTACCGAAATCTGCCAGGGCCAGTTCGCCGACCTCAAGGGCTATTTCATTTTTGTCCCTACCCTCGGTTTCAACACCAAAGATTTCGGCAAGCATGTGAAGCTTGCGAACATCTTTGATCTCATGGGGTGTTTCACCTTTGGCAGTAGCAATAAAACCTTTGACCATTTCCCTGGCATGATCTGTATGGGCTGATGTGCCCGCCGCACAGATTCTGCCAAAATTCCTTGCCGCAACAGTATCGGCAGTTGCACCACAGATACCGAGCATATCATCTACACCATCGATGATCTGGCAGGGACCCATGTTACAGTGACGGCAGCAGGTACCACCGGAGCCAAAAAGGCATGCCGACATACCTCGATTCTGAAGCCGGTCATAGGCAGTAACTACATTTTTTGCAATATCCTGCTGTAAAACTTGTTTGGTAGAAACACAGGTAATCTCAGGACAGCTTTTACATTCATTTCTTGAACTAGCCATTATAAAATCCTCACAAAATTTTGTTTATCATTTGTATTTAACTAAGTTACGCATTGGTTAAGTAGAAATGATAATCATTACCAACTTGGCTGGCATCAACTATTTTATCAAAAGGGATATTTCATTTAATTATTTATATATTAAAGGGTCAACTTTTTTATTTAATTCCTTCTGACATTTTTAATGCCCGAAGGGTGTTTTTCATGAGCATTGTAATTGTCATTGGACCAACACCACCTGGTACCGGAGTGATTGAACCGGCAATCTCCTTGGCAGCATCAAAATCAACGTCGCCCCGCAATATGGCAACCATCCTGTTGGGATCCTTTGCGCTTGGTTTCTCACCTACCCTGTTGACACCAACATCGATAACACAGGCACCGGGTTTGATCCATTCTGGTTTAACAAGTCCGGGAACTCCTGCTGCAACGATAAGAATGTCAGCGCGTTTGCAATGGGCAGCAAGATCTTTGGTGCGGGTATGAACTACTGTTACGGTTGAATTGGCGCCAGGGCCTTTTTGCAGCATCATATTGGCTATAGGTTTGCCAACAATATTTGAGCGACCAACGACAACAACTTCAGCACCACTTGTTTCAACGCCTGTCCGGACAATCATCTCCTGTATGCCGGCCGGTGTACAAGGCGGGAATCTTATCTCATCGCCGCCGATCATCAGACGTCCAACATTGACAGGATGAAAACCATCAACATCCTTGTCCGGGTCAATAGCATTCAAAACCTTTTTTTCATCAATATGTTTGGGAAGAGGCAGTTGAACAAGAATTCCATGAATGGAATGATCATTATTATATTTATCGATTAAAGCAAGGAGGTCTTCTTCAGAAATGTCAGGTGACTGGCTGTCCTGAATTTCATGGAAACCAAGACTGTTTGCAGTTTTAATTTTGAGGGTAACATAAGATATTGATGCAGGATTCTCACCAACCAAAATTGTTACCAGGCCAGGAACGACGCCATGCTTTTCTTTAATATCTTTAACTTCGGCTGCAATCTCTTCGAGAATCTGCTTTCTGATCTCTGTCCCACTGATAATTTTTGCACTCATAAATCATCTCCTTGATGGCATATATTTATGATTATTGAAAATACTAATAAAACTGGCAGTGTTTAACATACTTTTAGCACAGAGAAAAAATGAACCAATGCTCATTAAACAAGTATAAACAAAATAA
>JAAXQI010000087.1 GCA_012974315.1 Desulfobacterales bacterium
CATATAAATTTCCCTTCTGCACCTAAAAAACAGAAGCCGCCCGTTATAGTCTAATTGATATGGGGATGTGCCCAGAATAAAAAACCTCCGACAGGATGAATACCCTGTGGAGGCCTTATTGTGGCAGTTTAATGGTAGGCTTACTCATTGCAACCTCTCCTTCTGCATGGAGGTTTTATGATGTCATGTATTACCAAATGGAATCATTAGAAAACATACTACTCAATGTCAAGGAGAAATACCACAATGTGGCGGTTGGGGTGGGTGGCAATAAAGTCATGATATCTTGCCAACATCTACAGTTTTGGCAGGCTTAAACCTAGCTCAACATATCCACTGTACATCTTGTACTTTCAGGAATCATTTGGAACCGTTGATTGATAGCAGAAACCTAAAGTCGTGAAATAAAAAGGCAGGGCCATTTCTGACCCTGCCCGAACAGACATTAAAGTTATAAATTAATACTTATGAATGTTATATTAACCTTTAGCCTTGTGCCTAATTTTTAGGAACCGTATTGAACAAGGATTTGGCAGCAGATACCAATTCAAGGTCGAGCATTATCCCCTTGCACTCCTCATCCTCACCAGCCTCCTGCAGAATTGAGCCATTCGGAGCAACTATCATGGAATGACCGCCAAAGAGAGTGTCACGGGTTGTGCCGCATCGGTTGGCAGCAATAACAAACATCTGGTTTTCAATGGCACGGGCCTGGACCAGGATGCGCCATTGATCCAGGCGTGCTGCAGGCCATTGGGCAGGGACAACGAGGAGTTCGGTTCCGAGAGCAGTTTGTGTCCGCAGGAGTTCCGGAAATCGCAGATCATAACAAACCAATGCTCCAATTGGTCCCAGAGCAGTTTGAATAGGACGGGGTTTTATTCCGGGTGTGAAGAATGTGTCTTCTTCCATGGGATTGAAGAGGCGCTGTTTGCGGTATGTTCCTGCAATTCCTTTTGGGTCAGTGATAAAAAGGGTGTTGTAATAGGAGTTTTCAGAGTATTCCGGTAATGACCCGGCAATATGTACACCGTATTTTGCTGACAGAGCCTGTAGTTTTTCTAAAAGGTCTGGAATTCTCTTTGTAAGTTCTGGAAGTTTTTCATAGGCAAATCCGGTGGCCCAGAGTTCAGGCAGAACAATGATGCCCGGAGAAATCTGCTTGGAGGATGTTGCAATTTCTGCAAGGCCTTCCATAACGCTGGAAAGATTGGAGTCAATATTACCGCTCTTGACGTCAAACTGCAGAAACCCTGCAAAGAGTAATTTATGTATTATAGAATCAGACATGATCCTGTAAATCTACGATTCTTTTGCAATATTGGCAAGTGCTTTATGTGCCAGGCTGCCCACAGTATCAGGCACAAAGGTACGGTTAAGGAAGATTTTTATCGGGGCAGGATCATTGATAAGCTTTGCAAGGTCGGTGGATGCCTCTTTTGCATTGAGCAGGCCAAGTGCCCAGGCAGCAAGGCCGCGGACTGTGGAATCAGGGGAGTCGAGATAGGGGAGCAGGTAAGTGACAACATCTTTTGCTTTCAGCAGGTCAGGCTTTACTATGGCCAGCCGGGAAATTCCCCACATCAAACCCTGCTGTAACTGCGGAAGTTCCAGGTAGAAGCCGTCCTCACGCATGTAAGCTACAAGCATGTGACCGTATTCCTCGGCAAGTCTGTCGTGGACAGACATTATCTCAGCCATGGCTTCAGGGGCGCCCCAGCCGATGCCGCCGGATTCATCGTTTAAACTCCACATGAACCTGCGCATCACCACTCTTGCCGCCTCCATATCACGGTCGGCAAGATCAGCAACGATAGGCCCCAGTGCTGTAATTGCATGCCAGCGTACAGTCTCATTAGCGCTGCACAAAGCACCTATAAGAGAATTTATGACCCTGGATGCAGGAAGCTGGCGCAGTTCATGGATGACAGCTTCAATATCAGAAGATTCCAGCAGTTTGGTGATGCGTCGCTTTTCCTGGATTCCCATTAAAAATCAGACCAGAAAATATGGCTATCATTCATCTGTCTGTTCAATTACCGCCTGCCCAATCCTTTTGCCCATCTCCACGCATTCACTGAGATCATTGTGCCCTGGCACGTATTTGACTCGCATTCCCGGTTCAATGATATCAAACTTCATATCTTCCATGGAAGCATTCATCAGTTTGACCGCTTCGCCGGACCAGCCGAATGAGCCAAAGGCGGCGCCGATCTTGTTGGTCGGTTTCAGACCACGCATGTACATCAAAAATCCTGCCATCCTTGGCAGCATGCCATTGTTCAAGGTTGCACAACCAAGAATAACTGCCTTGGCGTTGAGTACATCGGCCATGACGTCGCTGCGGTGACTGTGAGCCAGGTTAATGAGCTTGACGCTGACACCTGTAGTATCGATGCCTGTGGCGACAGCTTTGGCCATTTTTTCGGTGCTTGCCCACATGGTGTCATAGATAACAAGGGCTTTTCTTTTTCCCTTGTTCTCGCTCCAGTCAGCGTAGGCCTGAATGACTTCAGGGATATGGGAGCGCCAGATAACTCCGTGATCCGGCGCAATCATGTCTATCTCGAGTCCCATTTCCTGTACCTTGGCCAGGAGTTTCCTGATTAACGGAGAATATAGAGTCAGGATATTTGCATAGTATTTGGATGTCTGTTCCATCAGTTCCGAGAAATCCACCTGGTCATCAAACCGTTCGCTGCTGGCAAGGTGCTGCCCGAAGGCATCACTTGAGATGAGCAGTTTGTCTTCCGGAAAATAAGAAAACATGGAATCGGGCCAGTGCAGCATCCTGGTTTCAAGAAACTGAACAGTTTTCTTTCCCAGGCTGATGATCTGGCCATTTTCAACCGCTTCAAGGGGCCACCCCTCGGGATGGAAATGCTCCTGGATGGCCTTTAGCCCCATCTTGGAGCAGAATATCTTCTCAGGTTTGATCAGATCAACTATTTCCGGCAATGAGCCTGAGTGGTCCATTTCAACATGGTTGATGATCAGGTAATCGATGTCAGTGGGGTTCACCAGTTGCTTGATATGGTGCACCAGTTCACCCATGTGGGTTTTCTTGACCGTATCGAAGAGAGCGATTTTTTCGTCCTTGACCAGGAAGGCATTATAGGTTGTTCCTTTATACGTGGAGTAGCCATGGAAATCCCGGATATTCCAGTCAATGGCACCTACCCAGAAGATGTTCTCTTTAATTTCAGGGGTGTTCATATTTCCTCCTTGTGTAATATCTATAGTCCAGGCCTGGTGGAGCCTGCTGAAAAACTCGATATCGAGTTCAATACAGCCCTGAAATCAATTGGGGCAGAATGATCATGTCAGCAGAAAAAACAGGTCGGGAATTTTCTTATTTTTTTACCGGCATGGTAAAAATGCGTTGGCCTAATTCTGTATCCAGCATGAACAGGCCATTTGCATCTTTCCCAATCAATATAAGCTTGTCTACCAGGCTACCGGCTGTATCTTCCTCTTCAACCTGCTCTGACACGAACCACTGCAGAAAGATGTTAGTAGCATGGTCGCGTTCGTCCTGGGCAAGGTTGACCAGATCATTGATTAACCCCGTCACCTTCTGTTCATGGGACAGGACATTTTGAATCGCATCCAGAGGCGATGACCATTTTGAAGCTGGCTGGTCAATTGCCTTCAACGTGACTCGCCCGCCACGTTCACAGACAAAATCAAACATTTTCATGCCATGGAAGAGTTCTTCCTGGGCCTGCTGGCGCATCCAGTTTGAAAATCCGCCAAGACTTTTCGATTCAAAATAGGTGGCCATGGACAAGTAAAGATATGAAGAATACATCTCAGCATTAATCTGCTGGTTAATGGCCTTTTCCATTTTTTTACTCAGCATAACAACTCCTTGTGTATAGCTTCAGCAGTGTCGTTATACGGCACGAGACGACAGCAGCCAGCTATCAGCTTAAAGATTAATATATTTAAAACAGTTACTAAAAGTTTCAGTCAGAATTAATTCTTCCACAAGCCATGCAGGTTACAGTATTCCCTGGCACTGACCTGGGCGGCATCAATTTTGAAGACAGCCTCGGGTGCGTCACCGGGATTTAAAAATTGCCTGTAAGCTGTATCGCCGGCAATGAGTTCAATCCACTCGATGTAATGTTTATCCTCCATGGGATGGGCAACAGAACCCACAGAAACCTTGTAGCCGCCATCAACCTTTTCAATGACTGGTACATGTTTTTCTTTGGCAGCATCAACGGTATTTTCAGCCTGCAGGGTCATGTCCTGCCCACAGCAAACCAGCGTACCCGCGCCTCCATGCAGGAGTTCAACTATGTTGCCACAAACATCACACTTGTATACTTCCAGTTTCTTAGCCATTTTCATCCTCCTTTAGGTTTAGACCTCAAAAACAAAACTTGTAAAAAAAAGCTTTTTGGTAAAATCGTATAAATT
>JAAXQI010000233.1 GCA_012974315.1 Desulfobacterales bacterium
GGTATAAATGCCTGTTGTGTTTAGAGTGGCAAGTTTAAGCCGGATCCTCTTGGGCCGAGATATTTTTTTAAAAAAACAACTGAAAGAGAAAAATGCATCATTTTATCTATAAAGACAATGAACTATATTGTGAGTCTGTTGCAATAGCTGATATTGCCAAAGCTGTTGGCACCCCTTTTTATCTTTACAGCAGTGCAACACTGGCCCATCATTTTAACACCTTTGATAAAAGTTTTGCTGAATTGTCTCACTTGACCTGTTTTGCCGTCAAGTCCTGCTCCAATCTGGCTATTCTCCGTCTTTTTTCAACCCTGGGCGGCGGTGCAGATATTGTATCAGGAGGTGAACTCTATCGATCCCTGAAAGCAGGTATAGATCCGCGCAGGATTGTTTATTCAGGGGTCGGCAAGACAGAGGAGGAATTGCGTTATGGTCTTGTTTCGGGCATCCTCATGTTTAATGTGGAATCAGAGCAGGAGTTGGAAAAGCTGCAGCAGGTAGCCCAGGAGCAGGATCTTGTAGCCCCTGTCTCTTTCAGGGTAAATCCTGATGTGGATCCTAAAACCCATGCTTATATTTCCACCGGCCTGGCGAAAAACAAATTTGGGATTCCCATCGAGCAGGCAGAGAAGGTATACCTGCGCGCCAAGGAAATGTCGCATATCAAGATCCTGGGGGTGAGCTGCCATATAGGCTCACAGCTTACGGAAATCTCACCGTTCACAGAAACGCTTCACAAAGTGAAGCAGTTTGTCAGCCGCCTGGAAACACATGGTATTTCAATAGAGTATCTGGATTTGGGTGGTGGACTTGGCGTGCGGTATCAGGATGAGAAGCCGCCCCATCCGCAAGAATATGCCCGGGCTCTGAAGGAAGAGATGGAGGGGTTGAGGTGTACCTTGATACTGGAACCTGGAAGAGTTATAGTTTCGAATGCTGGAATTCTTGTAAGCCAGGTCCTCTACACCAAGCGGACAGGGTCAAAGAACTTCATCATTGTTGATGCTGCCATGAACGATCTGGCACGGCCAAGTCTGTATGACGCACATCATGATATTCTGCCGGTGATTCGTCAATCCGGACAGGCAGTTAATGAGGACCTGGAGATAGCGGACGTTGTAGGGCCGATCTGCGAATCCGGTGACTTTCTGGCCAAGGATCGGGAGTTGCCGATTTTGGGGCAGGGTGACCTTATGGCTGTCATGAGTAGTGGTGCCTACGGCTTTACCATGTCTTCAAATTACAACTCACGCCCACGGGCGGCAGAGGTTCTGGTCAAGGATGACCAGTTTTATGTCATCCGCGAGCGTGAAAATTATGAGACGTTGATCCGGGATGAGAATATCCCTGATTTTTTAGAATAGCATGAATCCTTGATAGAATGAATAAAGTCTGGCTGAGGGCCTGAACAGTTTTAGATAGATTTTTATAGATTGATGAACGCGCAAAATTTCAAATATCCCATACCTTTTGTCAAGATGAGTGGTACCGGGAATGATTTTATCATTATTGATCACCGGGATCCTTTTATCAATGAAGCTGACCAGTCTGAGTTTGCCCGCATTGTCTGTAGAAGGAAGTTTTCGGTTGGTGCCGACGGCTTGATCCTGATTGAAAACTCGGAAACAGCTGATTTTCGCTGGCAGTTTTATAATGGCGACGGCAGCAGGGCCGAGATGTGTGGTAATGGAGCAAGGTGTGCCGCCAGGTTTGCTTTTGAGAAAAACATCGCTTCGGCAACCATGCGGTTCGAGACCACAGCTGGTGAGATCGAGGCCTTTGTTCTGGGTGGTCCAGGTGAGTCTGTCAAGATACGTTTAACAGCTCCGGAGGATTTGCGCTTAAATATACCAGTGACTGTTGGCAGTATGGAACAGACCCTGCACTTCATTAATACCGGGGTGCCGCATACAGTTGTACTGGTTAATGATGCAGGCGATGTCCCTGTGGCTGACTGGGGCAGGGAGATACGTTTCCATGAAACATTCCAACCTGCTGGAACTAATACGAATTTTGCCCAGGTAATCTCCAACGATACTTTGATGGTAAGGACCTATGAGCGGGGAGTGGAAGGTGAAACCATGGCCTGCGGTACAGGTGCAGTTGCCTCGGCATTGATAACAGCCTATCTTGAACAGGCCAAGCCTCCTGTAACAGTAATAACTTCAGGAGGTGAAGAGTTGACCATCCACTTTTCATTTACAGGAGAAGGAAACGACAGGAAGCTTGATCTTGCTGCCGGTATTTTTTTAGAGGGGCCGGCCCATACTATATACGAAGGGAAATTAGGTCCTGATGGGCTGCAGGAATAAGTTTTATGCAGATTTTATAATAGCAGGGATTTTGAATAATGATTGAAGGAGGAGTGAGAGGATGAGTATTTTTAGAGGAGCTTTTGTGGCAATTGTCACGCCATTTATCGATGGACAGGTTGATGAGCAGGGGTTGATTGATCTTATCGAGTTTCATATTGCAAACGGTACTAATGGTATCGTGCCCTGTGGTACGACTGGCGAGTCTGCCACCTTGAGCCATGAGGAGCATCATAGGGTGGTGGAACTGACTGTAAAAACAGCTAATGGGCGCGTCCCGGTTGTAGCAGGTTCCGGCTCAAACAGTACTTCGGAGGCAATAAACCTTACCCGGCACGCCAAAGATGCAGGAGTGGACGGAGTTCTTATGGTGTCGCCATATTACAACAAACCCTCTCAGGAGGGATTGTATCAGCATTACAAGGCTGTTGCAGAAGCAGTAGATGTGCCGATAATCCTCTATAATGTTCCGAGCCGCACAAGTTCCAATATCCTGCCGCAGACTGTGGCGCGTCTGGCACAGATCGACAATATTGTGGGTATAAAAGAAGCTACAGCTGACCTGAATCAGATCAGTGAAGTGATCAGGCTTTGTCCGGCTGATTTTTCAGTACTTTCAGGCGATGATTTTACTTCAATGCCAACCGTTCTTATAGGCGGAACAGGAGTGATTTCTGTAACGTCAAATGTTGCTCCACGGGATATGGCCGAGATGATGGAAGCGGCCCTGGCAGGTGATGTGGCCAAGGCCAAACAAATGCACTATAAGCTGTTCCCGCTTATGCAGGCGATGTTCTATGATACAAATCCAGTACCAGCAAAAAAATCCTTGGAACTCATGGGTAAAATAAAGTCAGGCACTCCGAGGCTGCCTTTGTGCAGCATCGATGATGACAGCCTGGGCCGGCTGAAAGGGGCGTTGTCAGCCTATGGACTTATTTAAGCAGGCAAAGCAGGACAAATATTTACAGTCACAAGGTTTAAAGAGAGGAGAATTATATGACTAAAGTCATTATTGCCGGAGCGGCCGGTCGCATGGGCCGGAGAATCGGTTATATGGTAAATGAGCATCCAGAACTCCAGGTTGCAGCCGGTTTTGAACGGCCCGAGAACCCTGATGTGGGAAAAGACATGGGCGAACTCGGAGGTTACGGTGCAAACGGAGTAAAGGTTGCGCATGATCTGGAAGCAGTGATTGATCAAGGTGATGTCATCATAGATTTTACCTTTCACGAGGCAACCATGAAAATTGCCCGGCAAGCTGCACAAAAGAACAGAGCCATGGTGATCGGGACCACCGGGTTGAGCCAGGAGAACCTTCAGGAGTTAGCGGAGCTTTGTAAAAATTTTCCCTGCGTACAGGCCCCAAATATGGCGGTAGGTGTAAATGTGCTCTTTAAGCTGGCTGCTAAAGTTGCCTCCATACTGGGTAATGATTATGACATGGAAATTGTCGAGGCCCACCATCGCATGAAAAAGGATGCACCGAGTGGTACAGCCATGAAGCTTGGTGAGATGATGGCCCAGGCAGTCGGGCGTAACCTTGATGAGGATGGAGTTTTTGCCAGGCACGGTATTATTGGCGAACGCACTGATAAGGAGATCGGTATTCAGACAATCAGGGGGGGCGATATCGTTGGTGAACACACGGTTTATTTTGCCGGTGCCGGTGAGAGGCTTGAATTGACGCACCGGGCTCACAGCAGGGATAACTTTGCCAGGGGCGCTTCCCTGGCAGCAGCCTGGGTTGTCAAACAGCCAAACGGACTTTACAACATGTTTGACGTGCTGGGGCTCCAAGACCTTTAATCCGTGTTGCACACGACACGATATTGGCAATCTGCTGCGTTATCGGACAGTCCGCATAGCTTTACTATAGCGAACTGTCCTCTGCCTTGAAGTCTACGCTATCTGCATCTTTATCAATCTCGCGTCGTGATATAGTGTCCAGCTTTGAAGCAAATACATTTAAAGCCTGGTTTTTCTAAACTAGGGTTAATTGAAATTTTTTTAACCAATTTAATTCGATAGGGCATTTTAGAAATGATAAAAATTGAACAAGCTGACAGACTGAAACAACTTCCTCCATATCTT
>JAAXQI010000234.1 GCA_012974315.1 Desulfobacterales bacterium
GGATGCGCAATATCTGGTTTGCCTGGTGATGGGCGGCTATTCCAACCCTTGGAGCCATAAGGCCGTGGCCGGGTCCTGCAGCCGAAGTTCCGTCTCCTATTATATAAACAGTATCATGAATCTTTTGGGTTTTGATAACATTATTGTCACCATATCCTGCCAGTCCGGACGCTCCTACATAGCTGATACCTGGCATATAGGTCAATACAGTCCGCAGGGCTGCAGCCTTCATCACCGGATCGTCGAAGCATTCGGCCAGTACATCAACACCCTTGAAAACCTCCGGGATTGATTCTTCTGTCAGGCGACCATCTACTGTTTCGATCATAATGTAGGGTGTCATCTGTAGAAGGTTTTCTTTCAAGGCTTTTGTCTTCTGCATGCCTATCTGTGAAATGGAGTATTGCTGCCGGTTCAAATTGCTGGGCTCAACCACGTCAAAATCTGCCAGGATGAGTTTGCCAACCCCGATGCGGGCCAGAGAACCGGCAACAACGGTACCGAGGCCTCCAAGCCCCATAATTCCTACAGTTGCCTTTTTGACAATGTCATGAACACCTGGAGTGTGGCGGGCTATCAGCAGGCTTTCCATTTGAGACGCTGTTGGAGTCTCACCACGCTTAATCAGGCAGCATATATCGTTCTCTGCAAGCACAGTATCAGGAGAAGCCGGAAAGCCATTGACGATAAAAATGTCTGCTCCAGGCTTATAGGTATCCACAAGGTCAATAACCCTGATTCCATTCTGATACGGGACTGTCTGTTCGTTTATTTTTAACATTTTTTTCATCTAACGTTGTCTGTTAGTAAAGAAGGAGTATCTCTAGCAGATATGTAAAAATTTTGCTTGTCCAAATTGGCGCACTCGTTGAATGTCTCGCTGTTGTCAACGGGACCTGATATATCAACAGGTGAGATGCATATGTGTCCGCGGAGTGTTTTCACGAGGCCGGCAAGATACTGGATGAAGGGCAGGGGGACATCAGCCCTGGATTATTTCGGTGTGCGGTTTGATTGTTTGGGCGTTTTCTATAGTACAGCCCGAAAGATTGGAAGATGAGCCGATAGCTGCATTGTCACCTATCCGGCAGTCATGCAGTACAACATCAGAGCCGATGGCGCAGTTGGAGCCGATGACGGAATTTCCCGATATCTGTACATTTGTCTGGATTGATGTGTCTTTCCCAATCTCTACCTCCTGCTGGATAAAGATGGTTTTCAGATCGATGAGCATGATGCCGTCAGCCATAAGCTGATTGTTTTTATGATGCTGCAGGTATCTGTTTGCCTCGGCCAGTTCATTTCTGGAATTAATTCCCAGCACCTCTTCACTGCCTGCACCGGAGAAGGTGTCAACCTGAAGTCCGGCGTTAATGGCAATTGTAACTATATCTGTCAAGTATACCTCGCCCTGTTTGTTGTCTGTGCCAACTTTTTTCAGGGCCTCAAAAAGGAAGGATACTTCAGCGCAGTAGATACCGGCATTGATCTCCCTAATCTGTTTTTGCTCGCCTGTAGCATCTTTTTCTTCCACGATTCCCAGCAGCTCATCCTGGTTGCTGCGCATTATCCTGCCGTAGTTTGTCGGGTCATCCAGTGTTGTAGTCATAAGAGACAGGACAGGTTTGTTTTGAGCATGGTCATCAAGCATTGCCTGTAATGTGTCTGCTCTGATCAAGGGCACATCACCGCTGAGGATCAGCACTGTGCCACCGATGCTGCGCAGTTCTTTTTCTGCGCAAAGAACAGCATGGCCTGTACCGAGCTGCTGTTCCTGCATGATGCAGCTTGCACGATAGCCGGATAGCAGCTCAGCTACTTTTTCTCTCTGGTGACCTACAATTACATAGGTGTGATCGAGGTTCAGGGTTTTAATCGTGTCCATGACATGCAGGATCATGGGCTTGAACAGAACCTCGTGCAGTACTTTGGCCCTGGATGATTTCATTCTGGTACCTAAACCTGCTGCCAGTACCAGAGCGCAAATATGTTTCTCTGTTGTCATGTTATTGAAGAAAAATAGTAATAGGTAAAGATAAAGAAATTAATTTTTTATAGACAGGCAGTACAAAAACACCTTTAAACAATTTTGTGAAGATTTTTTTATAACGAAATAGATTTCGCAGCGATATTATATCAGTTGCATGAAATAGACCAGTTATGAATAAACTCGCTCGGATTTTTTCGGTCAATTAGGTATCATTAAGTATCGCCTGATTGCCAAGTTACTTGCTTAATGGGCAGGAAATCGTCTACCGTACAGTTACTTGTAATGATGTTTGTCAAAAATACCAGGGAGGTGAGCCATGTTTGAAATTTTCAAGAAGAGTCTTTTTGCCGGCTTGGGACTTGCGGTTGTCACCAAGACAAAACTGGAAAGTGTTTTGGAAAAACTCGTTGAAGAAGGAAAGATGTCCCGGGATGAAGCTGAAAAGATGGGTAATGAGCTGCTGGAAAGCGGTGAAAAGCAATGGACAGATTTTGAATCCCGTCTGCAGGAAACTATAAAGGGTTTCCTTGGAAATATGGACATCTGTAAGGCAAGCGAAGTGAAAAAGATGGAGAAAAAGATGGAGAAAAAGATAAAGGCGCTTGATCTTCGCCTCAAAGCTGTGGAAGGGGCTAAAGTAAAGAAAACAGTTGAGAAATAGGAAAGACTGATGGATATTCTGGCTCTTTCAAGGTTGGGTCGCTTTCGTGATATTGTCGCCGTGCTGTTCAAGTATGGCTTTGATGATGTTGCCGAACGTCTGCAGTTGCCAGGAATGGTCCTCATAAGAAAAGCCAGGGCTCACCATCCAGAGATGAGCACGTGGGAGCGGCTACGTCATATCCTGGAAGAACTGGGTCCAACATTTGTTAAATTCGGCCAGATATTAAGCCTTCGGGGCGATCTCCTACCGGCCGGTCTCATCATTGAACTTGAAAAGCTGCAGGATAGTGTTGCCCCGGTTTCTTTTGAGGAGATCATGGTGGTGCTGAAGAAGGCTCTCGGTGAGCCACTCGATGATATTTTCAGCGTTATTGAAGAAGAGCCCCTGGCAGCCGGATCGCTTGCCCAGGTACATCGGGCTGTTCTCAAAGAGGAAAACATTCCGGTTGCTTTAAAAATAAGACGGCCTGATATTGTGCGGACCGTGGAGATCGACCTCAAGATCCTTGAAGGGGCGGCACCTTATTTATGTGAACATCTGGAGTTTGCCCGTACCTATGATTTTGTTAACCTGGTTAAGGAACTCAAGCGTGCTTTACTGCGCGAACTGAACTTCACCCTGGAAGCCAGAAATATGCAGATCGTCAGCCAGAATATGGCTGGCGAGAAGGATATCATTATTCCTGAAGTCTATGAATTCTGGACCAAACCTTCTGTTCTGACAATGGACCTGATCGAAGGGGTTAAACTTAAAGATTTAAACCCGGAAAATATTGCAGAGCGTGAGCAATTGGCCCAAACCGGACTCAGAGTGGTTGTCAAACAGGTTCTTGAAAATGGCTTTTTTCATGCGGATCCCCATCCCGGAAATTTCCTGATTGTTGATGATAAGGAGATCTGCCTGATTGACTGGGGAGTTGTCGGTATTCTTCCATCTGAAACACGTTATGAGCTGGTGGAGTTAATTTCTGCCATCGTTGACATGGAGGCGGAAAAGGTTTTTGACATCCTGCTCTCACTGACCGGTGCAAATATTATCCAGATCAATGAGCGGTTGCTCCTGCGTGATATTCTGGAAATTCTCCATCTCTACCACAGTGTACCAGTCGGGAAATTGGACCTGGGGCAGCTTCTCATGGACCTGAATAACATGCTTCGGGCACATCACCTGAAGCTTCCCAGTGACCTGGCTTTAATGTTTAAAGCCATGGTGACGGTAGAGGGTACGGCAAGGCAGCTTTATCCTGAGCTCAATGTAATTGCGGAAATAGAGCCTTTTATCCGGCGACTTGGGACCGAACGATGGAAACCCGCCCAGATATGGAGGCGGTTTGCCCGGCAGTTGCGTTTTTATTTAAAGCTGCAGAGCAATCTGCCAGGCTCCATTCAGCGCATTCTGCAGAAAGTGGAGCAGGGAGAACTCAATATCCAATTCAAGCATGAAAATTTAGGCGGGTTGCAAAAGAGTTTGGATAATGTCAGCAACCGGCTTTCCTTTTCCATTATTCTCGCCTCCCTCATTATAGGAAGTTCAATGATCATAACCACTGGTGTAAAGCCGCTTATCTTCGGCTATCCTGTCATTGGTCTTGTTGGGTACATGATTTCAGGTATTCTTGGTTTGGTCGTGGTTGTTAATATTTTCCGCAGTAGAAAATTTTAGCCCAAAAAAAATCCCCATTCCAATTAAGGAATGGGGATTCATGAAAAAAAAGAATTCGGCGACGACCTACTCTCCCACCAAGTCACC
>JAAXQI010000257.1 GCA_012974315.1 Desulfobacterales bacterium
GATATTATACCCTAGGGAGGAGAGAGATGAAAAGAACATTGTTGTTGATGCTGATTTTGGCAATAGTAAGTGGACTTGCACTGAGTGTGGGCGGTTGTGCTAAGAAGAAAGCAACTGCTGAGGATGGAATGGGGACGGCTGTTGAAGAGAGAGTCCCGCAGCCTGGTGAGCCTGGCTATGAAAAAATATATGAAGAGAGCATGGCCGCAAAACAAGAAGCTCTTGATGCACAAGCTGCTCCAATGGCAAAAGAACACGAGATCCTTGAAGGAAGAACTTCAGCACCATTGCTGCCAATTTATTTTGATTTTGATAAGACAAATATCAAGCAGGACCAACGTGACCGCCTTGAGAAAAATGCTGACTATATGAAACAGAATCCGGCTGTTAAGGTTCGCATTGAAGGAAACTGTGATGAAAGGGGTAATAATGAATATAATATGGCTCTCGGAGAACGCCGTTCAATCAATGCAAAAAAATATCTCGTGAACCTTGGGATTCATGGGGACCGTATACATACCATAAGTTATGGAGAGGAAAATCCCTTACTGCGTGGTCATGATGAGTTGTCCTGGGCCCAGAATCGAAGAGATGACTTTGTTATGGTAAAATAACCGGGCTGGCGCAATTAGTTCATCTTAAATTAAAAGAAACCTGCTATACCTGAATGGAAGTTCCATTTTGCAACTTCCATTCAGGTGTTTTTATATAAGTAATAAATCAAGTTGGCATCACCCATTGAAAATGATTATAAGACTGTAAATTGTTAATATTTTGTTTAATTTTTTTTGATTATAATTTTAGGAGGTATGAACCAAATGAATTCAAGAAGTGTAGGTATTTATTTTATTGTAGCTGTATGTGTGGGAATGATCTTCCTTGTCAGCACGAACGCGATTGCTGCAGAGAAACAAATTGTCACAGTTAACATCCAGGAAGTGCTTCTGGGGTCTTCAGCAGGGCAGAGTGTTAAAGGGGTTCTCGAAGGAAAAGTTGCCGAGTTCCAGCAAAAGTTCCAGTCAGAACAGGAAGCGGTTGATGCTATGCGGGCTGAAATAGAAAAAAAGAGTTCCGTATGGAGTCAACCGGTAAAAGAGGAGAAGGAAAGGGACTACCAGAAAAAAGTCAGGGAACTCCAGCTTAAGTCTGAGGATGCCCAGTTTGAATTGCAACAGCTGGAAAAACAGGTCATGGAGCCAATATTGAATGAGCTTCAGAAGGTTATTGCAGATATGGGCGCAAAAAATGACTATACAATGATACTTGATTCCCGTGCCGGAATACTCTATGTCGACAAAACACTGGATATTAGTGAATTGGTGAAAAAGGAGCTTGATTCCAGACAAGAAGCAAAGAAATAAGATATATGCTCATATTGCATGAACACAAAAACCCCCGGGGAAATATCCCGGGGGTTTTTGTGTTTTATATTTGTGTTAAAAAAGCCAGTTTACGGTTCACCATTTGTTAACTTCCAGACATAAATATTTCCCGCAACGTTATCATCAAGTGCAAGCTCAGTATTTTCAAACTTAATACAAAATGCCGGATTCTTTCTGTGCACGGTTACTATAACACCGGGATGGAGTCCAAAAGAAATTAGTTGATGAAAGCTTGAGTGTTTGTCCGGCTTTATGTAGGTTATTTTCCCGCTTTCTCCGGGAGAAAGTTCCTTTAAGCTCACTACGCTGCTGTCAATAGCTTTTCGTTTACCTGTACAGCATCTGCCTCTGGGAATTCTTTTTCCGTCAGGACAGAATTCCGGATGACCCAGCAGGGTGCAGATGGATTCTTCAACCTCCGGGAGGAGACTGTGTTCAACTTTGCAGGCAATATCTTCCATATCTGATTGCTTGAGCTTCAGAATACTCGAGACAAGAATCTCAGCCAGTCTGTGTCTTCTTATAATGATCTCAGCAATGGATTTTCCTTTATTGGCCAGACTGATCTCGTCTTGATCCCTGACAATTAATTCCTGTCGTTCCATTTCATCAAGATCAGCTTCTGTAAAATCAACAGTACATCGTTTCCTGACAGCCTCAATTGTATTGTGCTGTCTGTCCCCGACAGACCAGATTGATTCAAGAATCTCTTCCTGTGTTTCATTGAGCATGATTTATCTCCTGTCACAAAAATGCTTTTGGCAGAATTCCTTATTAAAATATACAATAAAAATTAAGTAAAAGTGATTCCCAGGGCGAGGCAGATATGGTTAACGAGGCCTCCCATTACAATTGCATAAACAATAACAGTACCCATGATTATGGTGGCAGTAAATCTCCCCCGTTCTTTAAAGAGAACAATTATGGCATTAATGCAAGGGGTCAGAAAGGTCATGACAAGAAGATTTACTACAAGTTGCAGGTTCGTGTAGGTATTTCTTAAGTGCTCAAGTTCTGTGGCGCCCGATTCACGACGGATGATTGTCTTGATAAATACCTGGACACTCTTTTCCGGTAGTCCCATAAAATTGTTTGTTAAAGGTCGGAGTAGATCTTCAGCAATTTCCAACCCACCAACTCTTTCAAATAAAAAAACAAACAAAGATGCATAAACAAATACAGGTATGGCTTCCTTGATAAAGAAATAGGTTTTGTGAGCAGCTGATTTAATGACCTGCACAGGTTTTGGCAGCCTGATTGGCGGTATCTCAAAGATCAGAGGGGAGCCCTGGCCTGGAAGTATCTTGTTTGCCAGGAAGCCGGCGATAAATGTCTGGGCAAATATGATACCGAAGATTGTCAGGGTAGCTGAAAATGGCATCTTGTCCAGAATTACAAGCATGACAGCGATAAGAGGAGCGCAAGGCATTCCAAGTAACAGAAGGAAGGTGGCAATGTTCTTTTCTTTTTTTGTGTCAAGTAATCGGGTGGTAAGAATTGCCATGGTGACACATGAAAAACCCATGACAAGTGGGATTACCCCCTTGCCGTTTAAGCCCATTTTTCTGAATACCTTATCAAGGAGTATGGATAACCGCGGCAGGTATCCTGAACTCTCAAGAATGCCAAAAACAAGGTAAAAACAAAAAAGCACAGGCATGACAAGCCCCAGGGCCAGAAAAACACCGGTTGGAAGGATGCCAAAATCAGGATCTATAATCATGTCCTTGAAGAATTGACTGGGAATGGGGTCTAGAAGTTTAGCGGTCCAGGGGATGATGTACCCTTCAAAAAGAACTCCATTTATTGTATCCACTACGAATGTTGCCCCAAAGGTACCGACAAACAAGTAAATCAGGAAAAGAACACTAATAGCGATGGGAATTCCTGTATGAAGTTGTGTGCACCAGTCACCAAAAGTGACAAGAAAAGGGCTTTTCCGGGGTGGTTCAACTTCTTGAATCTCCTTTACGATCTGCTCGGCTTTTATATTGTAGAGATTCACAAGTAATGCCTGGAACGTTTCGCTGTCACCCTTGCGGTAGTCAGATGCCAAGTCTTTGAGATCCCCAAGAAGTTCAGGTCCAAATTTTTTTGACAGGTATCCTTCTATTGATTTGTCACCGGTTAATAGAAGAAGTCCAATGACTCGGGGAGATATATCTGAATCCTTGCAAAGTTTTTCAATGATATCGAGAAAATTATTTACCCAGTCCGGGTAATTGACAAGTTTTTTAGGAATTCGTGGAGACTTGAGCTTTGTGAGTATCTTGCGGATGCCGATACCTTCTCTGGCAATAGAGGTACATATATCGATGTCCAATAAATCAGAAAGCTTTTCAAGATTGATTTCGATACCACGGGATGCGGCCTCATCGATCATATTAATATCCATGAGCATCGGCAGACCGTATTCTGCGTACTGCATGGCTATAGCGATGGAACGCTTCATGTTTTTGGCGTCAGCCACGAGAAGAATTGTGGATATTGGATTGAAGGATTTTTGGGGTAGCAATATGTCCCGGGTGACCCTTTCATCTTCATTTGCAGAAAAAATTGAGTAGATGCCAGGGGTATCATAGGCAGTGGCATTTAAAGATTTGATCTTCCCTGCTGTAAGTGAAACAGTTGTTCCGGGGAAATTCTTGCGGTCAGTCTCCTTTTCACATAGCCAGGAAAAGAGACTGGATTTGCCCACATTCATATTGCCGACAATGGCAATCCCTGGACTGTCAGGTGCAGAAAGCTTGTTGCTGTGATTATGGCATTCAGGGCAGTGCTTCAAAGTGAAATGTGTCCTTAATAATTATGTAATAAGAAAAATTGAAATTTCTGACAGGATTAACTGGTGGCAAGTTTATGGCAATTATTACCTTACGGATTAGTTGTCTAAGTTGCAGATAAAATAAGACCCTGAAACCAGCCTGTCAATGATTTTTTTTGGGAAGCCTGAATAAAGTTAGTCGGCCCTAATATAAAATATGAT
>JAAXQI010000021.1 GCA_012974315.1 Desulfobacterales bacterium
AGATGTGTATAAGAGACAGAAATAAGGGTTATCACTGATTAAAAAAGGAAGTGCTGTCTCGGGCCACACAAGAAGAGTTGGTGATTCATCCCCTTGCGCTATGGCCTGTTCTGAGAGTTCAGTATATATCTCAATTGTCTCCAAACGCATGGCAGGAGACCATTTTTGATCCTGTTCAATATTGCCCTGGACTAAAGCAATTTTCATTTTCTGGCTGCTTTCAATCACCTCTGAAATCTGCTGATAACGCAGAAAATTATAGGTCATAACTGCCAGCATAATACAAAGGGTTGGCAGAACTCCATAGAACCACGCCTTCCGAATCCTTAATGTCATCAAGACTGACAATGAGGATTGTGCAACAGACCTGTTATCACGCCAAAGAACAAAAAGTAATGTTGTGACACAGTTCACCAGCACGATAAGAAAAGTGACACCGTAATGCCCTGCCACATCTGCGATCTGAATCAGGAACAATGCCTTGTATTGAGAATATGCCAGATCCTGCCAAGGAAAACCTGAAAAGAGAAATGAACGGATATAATCAAGACCGACCCACAGGAAAGGCCCGATCCAAACCAGCAATATTTCCTTCTGTTTCCATACCCTGCTCATAAGGGCACAAAACAGCGCCAAATAACAGCTCATGTACAGGGCAAGAAGCAGCAGGGCAGGCACTGAGATCCACCAGGGAAGATTGCCGTACCTACCAAGGACAATGATAATCCAGTAAAGCAGAGAGACATAATGGATCATTCCTGCAAGTAAACCCAGGCGAGCAGCCCTGCCGGGACTGACATTCCTTATGGCCAACAGCAGAGGCACCAAGGCAACCCAGGCAGCAGGCCAAAACCCGGCAGACCCCGGAAAACACAGGAATAGCAGAAAACCTGTTCCAAGGGCAAGCCAGACAGGAAGGAGGTTGCTGCTCTTTCTCCCCTCAGCTTTCACTCTAACTTCCCCTGTCATTTTCTATGGATTTTAACTGATTTGATATGGCGTTTCGTAGCAGAAACAACTTTAAATACAAGGGAATCCGTTTCCACGGCTTCCCCCGCCTTGGGCAGATGCCCCAGTTGATGAATAATGAACCCTCCTACTGACTCATACGGGCCGTCAGGCAGTTCAACACCAAAAAAAGACTCCACCTCTTCAATATCTTCTTTGGCATATATCATGAGGCTGCCATCCGGAAGTGCACGCCATTGTGGCTCTTCCTTGTCATATTCATCATCAATTTCACCAACAATTTCTTCCAGCACGTCTTCCAGGGTAATCAAACCCCGGATACCACCGAATTCGTCCGTCACAATGGCCATGTGGTTTTTCTTGGCCTGGAATGCTCGCAGCAGATCAATTATCCGCATGGTCTCAGGGACCAGGTAAGGAGGCTTGATAAGTTCCCGGATATCCGGGCAGTTCTGAGGGACATCAACACAGACGAGAAGATCCTTGGCATTCAATATGCCGATGATGTTATCCGTTGACTCAGAGTAAACAGGGATCCGGGTAAATCCTTCCTTGATAATCAGCTTCAACACGTCAGGGATTTCAGTCTGGATATCTGTACAGATCATTTCCGGCCGCGGTGTCATTATCTCGTGGGCAAGAGTATCCCTGAAATCAAAAATGGAGTTGATCATCTGCCCTTCCTGGTGGGTGATCAAGCCATGCTCTTCACCTTCTTCGAGAAGTTCCTGGATTTCCATCTCCAGGTCCTCGGTAGTATCTGGTGAACGGCCTAATCCCAGAATATCCATAAGACGGCTTATTATATTTTTACTGGGCTGCGAGTCGCTTGGGTCAGATGGTGAGTCTTGGTCTTTTTCCATGCAGATGTCATCTGTAAAAAAGTAAAGATTTTATTGAAACAGGAGTTTCATTTATTATTAATTGTTTTCCAGCATGGGTAGGGAAAAAATGGCATAAAGTCAAGAAAAAAATTGACTGTTGGCGCCAAAACAAGTATTGATGGCGCTTTAAAAATTTCCAGATGGGGATGAATGTGTGTAAGAGCTATTCATCCCCATTTTTGTTATGAACTTAATAGGAATTAAGTATAATTCACTTTAACAATTGTATCTGCCTAGTTATAATTATTATTTGGTTAGTGTACACAGCACAATTTGGCTGATATTTCCCCGCTCATAAAATGAACTGAATCGGATTATTGTGAAAGGAAAAATTCTCATAGCAAATAGAGGCGAGATCGCTATTCGAATTATGCAGGCCTGCAAGGACCTCGGGCTGGACTATGTTGTGGTTTACACTGCAGCAGACGAGGACTCAGAGCATGTTCGCCTGAACCGTGACAGTAAAGGCAATACCAAGAGAGCATGGCAGATTACCAGCTATACCGATCCAAATGATATTTTAGCTGTGGCAGACCACACAGACTGTACTGCGATTCATCCCGGATATGGTTTTTTCTCGGAAGATTTCCGTTTTGCAAGGCGTGTGACCGTGCGGGATCGGCCACTGATCTTTATCGGCCCCAACTGGCAGGTCATCAAAAACCTGGGCGACAAGATAAATACCAAGAAAGTGGCAAAGTCTCTCTCCATTCCTGTCATCCCTGGTACTGACAGCCCTATTTATAATGAAATGGAGGCTGAGGCAATTGCCGACCAGTTGCTGGATGATCAAAAAAACCAGAACATAAAAAATCCTTCCATACTTGTAAAAGCCGCGGCGGGTGGCGGCGGTATGGGTATTGAAGAGGTAAGCGAAATCGAGCAGTTTCGCAGGGTATACCGCCAGGTACAGAACTATGCCAAGAGGCAGTTTGGTGATGCCGGTGTTTTGATTGAACAATGTCTGCGAGACTACAACCACCTTGAAGTGCAGTTGCTCTGCAGTCGTCACGGGGAAAGGCTTCATTTCGGCACCCGGAACTGCACCATCCAGAGTACGGGCCGCCAGAAACGTGTTGAGGCATCTCCAGGATTTGATGATTCCTGTTTTGTCTATGACTTTGACAGTAATGAAGTACTTGAGAAGATTGTCAATTATTCCTTAAAACTCGCCTCCCATGTCCGCTATGACAATGTTGGCACTTGGGAATGGATTATTGCTCAAAACGGCCAACCTTATTTGCTTGAAGTAAACACCAGAATACAGGTGGAAAACGACATTTCCGCCCGTATCAGTTATATTGACGGCAAGCACCCCAACCTGATCAGGGAACAGATACGAATTGGACTGGGTGACCGTATTGGTTTTTCACAGGATGCCATCAAATTCAACGGTGCAAGCATTGAGCTTCGCATCGTTGCTGAAGATACCAGGCGTGGATTCGCCCCGTGGATTGGCACAATTGATAAATTCAGCTTTCCCCAGCATGAATGGGCTGCGGTCTATACCCATGTTCCCTTTGACAGGCCATATATGATACCAAGTGACTTTGACCCGAATCTGGCTTTGGTCGTTCTTTGGGGAGATTCAATCCAGGAGACAAAGGAAAGGGCGAGCCGGTTTCTGAGTGAAACAGTCATTGAGGGTAAAAACAGCAAGAATGAGCCTATCATCACGAATATGGAGTATTTGCACAACAACCTTGATCGCTTGCTCACTTTCTAGGAGCATGTCGGAAAAGTATCTATGGTAAATGTAAATACCGAATCAACTACCTGGGAATCTAACTAGACCTATCAATATGGACGATCTTCGCAAAAGACTTCATAAAACTGAAGAGCGGCTTATTTACCTTATTCGGGTAAAGGACAGCTCCACCTGGGGTAATCTGTCAGGATTTCAGGAAAAATATAATCATTTGAAGGATTCTTTTTATGATTATGAGGAAGAAAAACTTGCTGAAAAGATACTTGAACTGGAAGAAGCTCTCTCCTTCATTGAAGAACGCTGTGAGGAAAGCCTAAGTTCCATAGAGCGGGTACGCATCGTCCGAAGCCCGCAACGCTTCACCCTCAAAGATATCCTGGAAAATATCTATGAAGACTTTACCGAGTTAAGCGGTGAGGAAGATGCCAACATTGACCCTTCCATGGTGACTGCAAAAGCCCAGATTGTGAGGAGGATCAAGAACAAAATTTACTCACAGCCTGTAATGGTAATAGGCCAGGAAAAAGGCCATGGCGAAGAATACAGAAACGGCGGCTCCTGCAAACCCTGGGGAAATGAAAAAGCCCTGAGATATATGAGGGTCGCTGAGACTGAAGGAATCCCCATCCACTTCTACATATTCACACCCGGTTCATTTCCAGTGGAAGACTATCCTGGTGCAGCTCAACAGATTGCACGCAATCTCTACGCCATGACAAAACTGAAGGTTCCAATGGTTTCCGTTATCTCTGAAGGAGGCTCTGGCGGCGCTGAAGCTATAGGTCTTTCCGATTTTCGCCTCATGTTCTCCCACGGCTATTATTCCGTTATCTCTCCGGAGGGTGCGGCTGCAATTGAGGGAAAAATCAGGGAAGGCGCAAAAGTGCCGCCTGAACTCGTCGATGCCTGTGCCGATCGTCTGAAAATGACCGCCGAGGACAACCTGGGGCTCGGCACAATTGATCGTATTATCCAGGAACCCCTTCTCGGGGCAAGACGTGACGACTTTACCTTTTTCAAACAACTCCGCTCTGAAATAATACGCGCCACGGACGAGGTGGTCTTAAAAACCAAGAGCTTCAGAGCCTTCAGAGCCTACGAAGTAAAACTGAAAAAGGCAGAAGAGTCTGCTACTGAAGAACCGGAAATTAACATTTCCTGGGATCTGAACAAAGATGAAATACAGCGCCTCCTGAGCAATCGTTCCAAAAAATACAGAAACATGGCGATCAATCATTTTGGTGGTCAACCAACCTCATCAGAGGCTATTTATAGAAAAACACGAAACATTCTCTTCAGGCTTTATTACGGTTTCCGCTATGACTTGCTGCGAAACCAGCAGAAACAGATGGAAAAGATAATTTCTGACGTCTCCGGTGAAGGTTCAGTCATTTTAAAAAGAATTTCTGCGCCAATAACAACTGCTTACAATTTCATAAGCCGAAAACCGGAAGCAAAAAAAGCTAGAGTAACGATTGAACGTCCAAACATACCGGAAGAATTTGACATATGGGACATCTATACAAGTCCGCTGGCCAATGAAGACCGTACCGTAAGCTGCCCAAACGCCTCCAAGTCTGGCTGTAAGGACCTCTGGGTCCCCGACCTGTATGGTGAATTCTGTGGGGTTTGTGAAAACTGCGGGCATCATTTCCCCCTGGAGTACGAATGGTACCTGAAACATCTTTTTGACCCTGATTCCATCAAGGTTTTCAATTCTGAGATCAGTTCAATGAATCCTTTGAACTATCCTGGCTTTGATGACCGCTTGAAACTGGACCGGGCCAAAACAGGGCGCGACAGTGCCAATATTACTTTTTATGCCAAGGTCATGGGTGTGGATATAGTCACAACCATGCTCTACAGTGATTTCCGTAATGGAACTGTTGGTGCGGCCGAAGGGGAAAAGTTTGTCAGGGCCTGCGAAAAAGCCCGGCTGAAAAAAAGGCCTCTCCTGGCCTATGTTCATACTACGGGAGGGATTCGCATCAATGAAGGAACACTTGGTGTCATTCAGATGCCTAAATGCACAATGGCTGTCCGTGAGTATATAGATTCCGGTGGACTCTACATCGTCGTTTATGACAACAACTCCTATGCCGGACCCGTTGCCAGTTTTCTGGGCTGCTCTCCTTATCAGTTTGCCATCCGTTCAAGCCGGGTCGGTTTTGCCGGCAGCAGGGTTATCCGGGAGACCACTGGCGAAGATGTGCCACCGGATTACCATAGTTGTAGGAATGCACTTAAACGCGGACACATTCAAGGTATCTGGGACCGCAGGGAATTCAGAAAGAACCTTTACAAGGCGTTACTGACCATGGGTGGAAGAAATCTTTACTACCGTTAGTAAATCTGCGGGTAATCAGACCAATATAATATGAGCCTGAATAATGACCGACGAATTCAATTTTGATGAAATAATCAACAAATACCGCTCTGATCCTTATGAGTATGAGAATGTGTTGACACCCCACACTGGACGGGTGAAATTCAAGGTCCAAGAGGGGGATGAGGTAGAAGGCCCAAGCGGTAAATGGCATCATCGCCCGGGCACATTATTATATATTCTGAACCGGGAAAATAATCCAAAACCCATGCATTCATACACTAATGGGGAAGTTTCTTTTCTGCGGGAAGAGCTGGAAGGTCATTTTGTCGAGGCAGGAGAAAAGATCATGACCCTCAAGCACCCGTTGACAAAAAGGGAAGTTATTGAATCCATTCTGCAAAATGTGCTTTACCTCTTCCCTGCCCCTGAAAAGGCAAAATACTTCTTCGCGGTAGATATCCAGGCACGCATTGATAAACAGAGTAAAAAAGCTGTCTATATAGAACCCGGCGAGGAAATTATCACCATGTCCCTCATGAAGAGAGACACTCCGATTTATTATACCGGAGAGGCGGGATTCATCCATTCTGTGTATTTCAAACCGGGGGTCAGTGTGAACCAGGGAAAAGCACTGATAGGGGTATGTGCCAAGGAAAAGATGCCCTTAATCGAGAAGGTAGTTGCCCACGTCAAGGCTGAGTGGTCCTAGGCCAGGATTATCAGCTAACAAAACAAGCTGATAATTGACAGTTCCTGCACCGATTTAACCAAATCTAATGCCTTGCCAGGTGTTCCGCGTAATGAACTACAGCGAAACACCTGGCAAGTTACATCTTCAGTCAACTTGACACAGTAAAAATCCTAGCTGACTTTTAATCTGAGATGACCAATTCAATACAACTCTCCCCTGATTACATCCAACAGATTATTAATGAGGAAGAAATTCCTCTGCGCAGTAGTACTTTCGGTCCGGACATAACACAGTTGGCATTTCGTTACGGAGCAGTTATTGGCTCAGTTATTGAACAGCACAACCAGATTAGCAGGGGAGCTGACCTGACCCGGAAGATTATCCTTGCTGCCGAAGAAAAAGATGAATCATTTCATAGTGGTACAGTCATCCTGGCTGACGAAATGATTCACAGTAAAGGGCGTTTCAAAAGATACTGGCATGCCCCAAAGGGTGGGCTCTGGATGACACTTGCCCTGGTGAACACCCTGCTGCCGGAAAGCAGTCTTCTTCTTCCCATGGCTGCCGGTGTGGCCTGTTGCGAGGTTCTGCGACATTACGGAATAGAGGCCCATATTAAGTGGGTTAATGATACCCTGGTGGATAACAGAAAAATTTCTGGTATCCTCACAGAAACATTCACCGGACCCCGCTTTGGCGAAGAATATATCCTCATAGGGATTGGTCTTAATGTAAATAATGACCTATTCCCAGCTGAACTTTCTGATACAGCAACATCGATGAAATCCTGTCTTAATAAGGAAATCAGCCTGCAGGAGGTGATCACACGGCTCTTGATAAAGCTGCGTTGGAATATCGGTCTGCTGTTCTATGAGGAAGCCAGACATCTCGAAAAACATGGTGGTATTGCCATTAGCAATGAAACAGAAACCGGTAACCTGCTCGGAGATGACCACCTGCTTCTAAAAAGCTACAAAAGGTTGACAGATATTTTTAACCGACGGGTGCTTTTTGGTTTTGACGTTTACGAAAACCCTCAATTTGAGGCAAAAATTGTCGGTCTTGATAATACAGGCGGCTTGATTCTGGAAATGGTTGACTCCTCAAGAATAGTTCAGCATAGCGGGGAAATTCTTTATCTGGACTAAAATTCACGAATTCAGATTTTTTCTAAATCCGTGACCGACTCTTCATCGGAGTCTCCCGTAGGCCGCTTACCTGAATCCAGGATATATCCGACGGCTCACAGATTCAGGTTTTTTCCAGAAAATTCCAGGCCATAATCTCTCTCTGTAATAGATACTGGCCGTATGTCTTGAATAAAAGCAGGGCCTCCCGGATTGAAGCATCAGAAAAACGCAACCGCTCCAGTTTTTCCATAGGCATGTCATGGGCATGCTGGAGCAACTTGATTGTATTCATGGAAAGGGAAACCATTTCACGGGATACGGAGGAGGAACGACAGTTTCTGCACAGCAAACCGTGACGTCCAGGATGAAACACATAGGGCTTGCCTTCTTGCTCTGCAACACCACATTTGATGCAGGTAGCAAGATGCAGCTTATATCCCAAAAAGGTATATAGCTTTATCTGAAAAAAGATATGAACGACTTTTGGGGATTTCCCACTATCAATACTTTGCAGGGCCCAGACAAGCAGGTTAAAGACATTTTTATCTGCATCGTTTTCCCCTGACCAGTAATAAATAAGTTCACAGGCGAGAACAGCACCAACATAGCGATCATAATTTTGCCGCAAACTTATAAAGGGAGTCAAAAGTTCGGCCTCAACTATCCTCACAAGCCCTGATCGACCCCGATCATCATAGATGATGTCAAGCAACGAAAAAATTTCAAGCTTATTGCTGAAACGCTTCTTGCTTTTTTTAGCACCTTTGGCAACTCCTGCCACCTTGCCCGCCTGCTTGCTATAGAGCGTGACAATTTTATCTGACTCGCCCAGGTCACTCACCCTGAGAACGACAGCTGTCATTTTCTTCGTTGTCATTGCCAGATGCTCTGGTAGAAGTTCACAGAGTAGCTCTTATGACAAACCACGGAATAAAGAGTGTTTTGGGTAAAAAAGGCCATACTGATAAAAGATATTATTTGAAAAAATCAACAGGATTGTATTGCGCCAGATATTTATTATAAATCCAATAGAGGAGAACACCGCAAAGGACTACGACAATGGGTACAAATAATCTGCGGGCAATTTCGACGAACAACCGTTCTTCCTGCCCCTTCAGCCTAACTACTGCACCGGAATTAAACCTGCCCCTTTTTTTGCTCTGTTTTTGTGACTTCAGCTCATACGCTGAGAGTATCTCTTCAGGGTCCAACCCAAGGTACCTGGCGTACTTTTTATAAAACGCCTTAACATATACCTCTGCAGGAAACTGGTCCCTGTCATCATTTTCCAAGGTTTTGAGAACTGCTGTGGAAATGCCTGTTGCTTCAGATACTTCTTTCAGTCCAATACTGCGACTCATGCGCTTTTCCTGCAAATACGCTCCGATAGCATCGGCAGAAACTAACTGGCCATCATTGCTCTCTGGACCAGCATCGCTGCTTTCATTTTGAAAAAACTTTTTCGAAATGATACCTACACTCCCCCTGATCCAGTATTACAGTAAAATTTTGATATAGGCCTGTTCCCGAAGATTTTCAACCCATGCCTTATACTTCTCCTCCATCTCCTGGCGATACAGAATATCTCTTATTTCAACTTTAACAGATTCATAAGGAGCCTTCACAACAAGGTCCCCCTCACGGGAGGAAAGCAGTTTAAAGAACTGAAAGGTACTGCCTGTTTCAATGATTGGGCTTATATCTCCAGGATGCATTGACAGGATTGCATCCCTCATATATGCAGCCATTTCATCTTTTTTTATGAGGCCTAAATTCCCGCCATCAGTAGCTGAAGGAAAATCTGAATATGATCGTGCCAACTCCCCGAAGCTCTCTCCAGCAAGCACCCTTGCCCTGATCGCTTCTGCTTTTTCCCGGGCCTCTTCTTGCGATACCCCATCCAAAGTAACAAGATTTTTCCAGTTAAAGCCTATCTGCAGGATATAATAGCCACTTTCCCCTTTCTCCTGGGTATACTCTTTCTCATAGTATTCCCTGATATCTTCTTCAACAATTACAATTCGTGACCGTACCTGTTGGCCAACCACTCTGGACTGTAAAATTTGATTGCGAAGGTTATCCCGGTAATCCTGCATCGATACATTTACCTTGTCCAACTCTTTTCTAAATTCCTCAAGGGTCGCATTATTGTCGGAAAGAATCTGGGCAATTGCATTGTCAATTTCTGCTTCTTCCACAGTAATGCCTAACTCAGCAGCTTTCTGCTTGACGATCATATTATCTATCAGGCTGGAGAGCACTTCCCCTCTGGCCTTTTCTATGGCACTCTCCACTTCACCTGCAGGGGCCTTCATTCTGATGCGCTCAAAATATTCCCCGCCAGCCTTTTCAAGTTCTGTTTGGAGTATAACATCATCATTTACCACCGCTACAACCCTGTCAACATAATCGCCTCCATAGGAAAGTGCGGCACAAAGAAAAAACAATAGAAAACTAAAAAAAATTATCGCTAAGCGGTTTAACATAAAATAAATACCCTATATATCTGGAATTATTTAATTAAATTGCAAACTTTCATCAAGTTATCCTGAAAGCAATCCTATACATAACCTTTTTCATTTTGCCGGACAACCTCCAATTATGAGTGTATACATAAAAAATCTCCGGAAGAAACAGCGCCACCAACAAAAATCCAACAATCACAAACGGTATACGTGTCTGTCTTGTGTTTTTTCGAGACCGACAATTATGAGTGAATACATAAAAAATCCCCGGCAGAAACAGATATGATAATCATTTGGAAACCACAGTCAAAATTTATAGGAGTATATTAAGCTATCAGCAGACATTCTTTCAGGCCATATTCTCTGTGCTTTTTCATAAGGAAGCTTCATTTGCTAATAAAATATCGATAGAGTAATTTAACTGTCCTGTTAAGTGCTTATATTATATCCTGAATTCAAGTTCGAAGTGCAACTCTTCTGAGTTGGCATGAGAGGCAAGCTGCTGTAGGCTCATGCTTTTCAATCCGGATACGGCCGAAGCTGTCGGCATAAATCCTGTGGGTGTGGCAATCTGGGAACTGCTTGATCAACAAATAGACATTCACGAAATTGCTGACACTATCAGACAGGATTTTGCTGATGTTCCCGGCAGCGCCACTGAAGAAATCGAAAATTTATTAACGATCTTGCCGAACGCGGCTTCTTAGGGGCTGAACTATAATCCGCTGCTTGATGAAAAAAGAAACCCCATTCATCACGTCCCCGGATATCAATTAACTGGGCTTCGCCACTTCGCAGCTCCCGCAGAATTCCCTGATAATCTTCCTGCTTTTCTTCAAACAGAAAATCATAATTTATCATTATTTACCCTCCGCTACAGACTGCTCGAGCTATTCCCTGGTATCCTCTTTCGGTGCACGTTCTTTACCCCAGTGGGAATCATGGCCGAATCGTTCAAACCACCAGTCATCACCTTCAGGCTGCTCGTTATCCTCCTGGATCAAAGGAAAGCGATACTGGGTGCAATAATGCAGCAATATCTGATACGCCTCGGTGAGGCTATGCATTTCAACTTTTTCAGTTTTCTGCTTAGAGTTGTTCTGTGCTTCGGGATGATGTTTCTGTACATCAGGATGATATTTTTTGGACAGGCGCCTGTAAGCCTTCTTGATTTCTGCAAGAGTCGCTTTCTCTCCAAGACCAAGCAGAGCAGCGGCTGCCTTAATGTCTGCCCATTCTTTTTTCGTCATTTTATGCTATCTTTTTCTTTCTTCCATGCTCTCCAGTTTGTCTCTGTTCCCTCAAACAAACGCTTGATATTATCAGCATGCTTGAGCCAGATAAGCACCCCGATAAAAAATCCCAGAAAAACATGATACGGTGAGCCGCCCAAAAGCCAAATCCAGAGTGTAATCAGGGCAGAAACTACGAGAGAACCGACTGCGACATAGCCCGAAATATAGACAACCGCAATAAAAAGAAAGAGGCTGATCAGGGCAGTCAATGGTTCGAGTACAATAAATACTCCCAGGCCTGTTGCCACTCCCTTGCCGCCCCCAAATTTCAAATATATTGAATACATGTGCCCCAGAAAAGCTGCACCGCCACTTAAGGTCACTGCCATATCCAGTTCACTTGGCGAAACAGGCATGCCTGACTGCACAAAATACCAGTGAGTTGCCAGCATCGGCACCACTGCTTTCAAAACATCACCCACAAGCGTAAGTACACCTAATTTCTTACCGAGAAGGCGTGTGACATTGGTAGCACCAATATTGCCACTGCCGGACTTGCGGATATCTTCCTTGCCCGTGACCTTTGCTAACACTACCCCGGTAGGGATGGATCCAATCAGATATGAAATTATGACAAATAGGTAAATCATTGGTTTGTTAGTTTTTTTCTTTCAACAGAATTTCTCTCCATAAAAATTTCAGCGCCTACTCCAACCTTTTTATTATACATAAAACAAAGCAAACGGATGACAAAGAAAAAAGCAGCACGACACAGGATTTGAGTTTTTTCGAAATCTTCTTACTTTTTGCTTTTTTTGAAAACGGGCTCCATCCCACTCATCTCGACATAAGCACCTATTTCATCCTGATACCTTCTCACATATGGACAATCCCACACTGCCAGAACCTTGTTCCGGGCCATGTAAACCGGAATCAGCTCGCCGTCGCTCCTTTTAGCGGTGTCAGAGGTTTTTTCAAGAACATAAGAAAACATCTGTGGCTTACGGCAGACCTCCGGCCTCTTTTCATAAACCATACATCTTTTTGTGTCTGCCAAAAGCTTTGGGCAGATTGAGCCTTCCGGCAATATGAGGCTCCAGCCATTCTGCCAGTGGTACAGGGCCATTCCATGTTTATAGAACGGCATCTTGTCCAGTTGCAAAGGTGGATTGGATTGCGCGGTCAGTTTGCCGCTGTCCACCGTATCAATCCTTGGAAGGGCAAAGATATCGACCTCACTGTCTTCAAGGGGAATCTCAAAAAACTCCTGCTTCATTTTCCCTTTAAACCCTGAAAATGAATCAAATTCGCTATTGGGCCCGGTGCAGCAGAGCACACAACCACAGGGACCACAAAGGATACTGTTTATTTTTTCAAGTTCCTGAGCCAGTATCTGCTGTTTGACCCAGAGTTCAAGGGCCTGACGCCTGGCCAGAGGTTTCTGTTTTTCATCCACAATAAATGGAAGGTTCGCCGCGAGTTTCTTCTCACCTTTTACAACCTCAAACTCCTGCAATACAGCTTTATAGGGCTTTAACATCTGCCTGGGATTTTCAAACTGAACACCCTCAAGCTCAACAGGCTTTGTTACTCGGTTCAGGACCTCATCTATTTTCTTGAAGGGCCCGGTGAGGTAGAGATACTCCACCATATTGACCAAGGGCAACACCGGTTGTCTTAAAAGGTCCAGACCTACTGTAAGCTCTACATTATTTTCTAATCCCATTTCTCAAATTCCCATTGAATAAGCTGAGTTTTACATGGGCAAAAACCATACTCCATTCGTATTCTGAACACAATTCTGAATCCGTGGGCCGTAACACTTTGAAAATCTATTAATTATTTTCCTTTTTTGAGGAATATGAATATATTAATTAATATTGTTTTAAAAAACTAACTTTATAACAATTACATATACGAATTACAAAATGGCAATAAAAAAAATTCTTACATACCCGGACCCCGTTC
>JAAXQI010000025.1 GCA_012974315.1 Desulfobacterales bacterium
ACCGCGATAGGCTGGTAGAAGCAGGCTTCAAAAACCTGTACATGCTGACCAAACGCAAGGATTTATGAGAGGATTAAGCTTTTGTCTTACAGTGATGAATATTTTTCCCTGCACAGGATGGGGCGCTTAAACTGGCTGCTGCTGCTTGGCATGACTGCAGCGGCAGGGCTTATGGTCTCCCCTTATTTTGCCAAAGGGTTATTCATCGGCGGCCTTATTGCCAACATCAGTTTTATCTTGCTGAAAAAAGATATAACGCGGGTCTTGTCAGGCCCCCTGAATGCTGCAAAAGGCCGTTTTTTAATTAAGTATTACATCAGGTTGACAGTTCTGGCCGTTATCCTGTTTATCCTGGTGAAGTATAAATCTATTCATCTTGTTGGTTTGCTGGTGGGACTTTCCACCGTGGTGATCAGCATCGGAATCATGGTAGCAGGAGCTGCCAAAAAAGTTGCCCTGACTGCGAAGGAGGCATCGTAAAAGGTTATGGAACATCCAATACTATTTATCTCATTCATTCTTGCAAAACTCGGACTGCCAGTTCCCCATGGACCTGTCGGGGACACTTTACTGGCAAAGCTGGTTTCTCCACATATGACCTATACCTGGCTTGTCATGGCCTTTCTCATCATAGTGCCCAAACTTACCCTGGGCAAGATGGAGATGATTCCCGGTAAAGGCCAGAATTTCTGGGAGATGATTATTGACGGCCTTGAAGGCTTCATGGCTGAAAACATGGGTGTAGAGGGAGCCAGGCTGATGTTCCCCATGCTTGCAACCTTTGGCTTTTATATTCTGACCGCCAACATGATCGGCCTTATGCCAGGATTTATGTCACCTACATCCAACATCAATGTTACTTTGGGGTGCACCCTGATCGTTTTCACAACCACTCATGTTCTTGGCCTCAAGTTCCATGGGGTCAAATATATAAAACACTTTCTGGGGCCCATCCCGTGGCTCATCCCCCTGATGTTTCCCATTGAGGTCATAAGCCACATGGCGAGGATACTTTCTCTCTCCATCCGGCTTTTCGGCAACATCATGGCCAAAGAAACCCTGCTTGGCATTCTCTTTCTGCTTGCTGGCGCTTTCTTTGCCCCGCTGCCGATTCTTTTCCTCGGTGTATTCGTGTCTATTGTACAGGCACTGGTATTCGTGCTGCTCTCCATCCTCTATTTCTCTGGATCCATGGAGCACGCCCATTAATATGTGATTTTACTGTTTTCAAACAGTGTGTTGGAAGAAGGCCCAAATAATAAATCTCTATGGAGGAAAATTAATGAAGAAGGTAAGTATTTTGACCACCCTGATGGTCCTGGCTCTTTCCACCGTGGCACTTGCCTCGGAAGGTGGTGCTGCTGCAGCTGGTAATGTGAATGTTGCTTTAATTTGTATTGCTGCTGCTCTTGCGGTTGGTATTCCCGCGCTCGGTTGTGGTCTTGGTATGGGTACCGCTATCGGTGGCTCATGTTCCGGTATCGCCCGGAATCCTGAGGCTTCTGGTAAGATCACCGTAACCATGATCATTGGTCTGGCTCTTATCGAGTCACTGACCATTTACGGCCTGGTTATTTCGCTGATTCTGCTGATGGCTAACCCTTTCAAAGCTCTTATGGGGTTATAAGAACAAGGTTGTAAGCTATATTTGATGTTTAGAAAGGCTGCAGGGTTACCCCTGCAGCCTTTCTTTTTTTGTTTCTGCCAATAGCTCATTCATATCTTTCATAGTATGGTATGGCCCATGAACGATACTGAGATGATAATTAATCCCTGCAGAAATGCGGGAGACCCTGAACTCCCCCCTAATGGACTGCTCCTGGTAAACCCTGCTGAAGCAAAAGCCGGACTGCATCTGGCTAAAGGAAACGGCGGGCAGCAAAAATTTCTCTTTAACAGCACACTGGTGCTACTGCCAAATAATGGTCCCTCCGGCTCTGCTTTTATTACCGGCCCGGCAGTTGGGGCGCCTATGGCAGTCTTAACCCTGGAAAAGCTTATTGCCCTTGGTGCCAGGCAGATTATTGTCTACGGCTGGTGCGGTTCATTGAGCAAGACATTACACATCGGCGATGTACTTCTTCCAACCTGGGCCAAAAGCGATGAAGGTACCTCGGCCCATTACCCGGCAAATGCCCGCCCTGAATCCCATGCACCTACCCGCACAACTTTAAATAAAGGGCTTACTGCACAAGGACTGACAACTCTGTCCGGCCCGGTATGGACCACAGACGCGCCCTACCGTGAGAGTGTCGCCCAGGTCAATCAGCTAAGCGAACAGAATATTTTAGGTGTGGATATGGAATATGCAGCCCTTATTGCAGTTGCTGCTTTCAGAAAGGTAGAATTGACCGCGGTGCTGCTGGTTTCCGATGAGCTTTGGTCCGGCAAGTGGAACCCCGGCTTTCGTGCAAAAGATTTCAAGAAAAAAAGCAAAAAAATTCTTCATTTTCTGGTAGATTTCTGCTCCACATTATAATGACATTTAAGTGCAGATTTACAGAATCCTCCCTAAGGAAAGTTACCAAATGAACAAAAAACTCTACATGATCAGCCTCGGCTGTTCCAAAAACCTGGTAGATTCAGAGGTCATGCTCGGTTTACTTGAAAAAGACGGCTATGCAGTGACCCAGGAGCCAGAGGATGCAGGCCTGCTGCTGGTAAATACCTGCGGCTTTATCGGCTCAGCTGTAAAGGAAGCCATTGACGAAATACTGGAGCTTAGCCGTTTCAAAAAGGATGATCCTACCAAAAAACTCGTTGTCACCGGCTGCCTGGTACAACGGTATGGTACTGAGCTTGAAAAGGAGCTTCCTGAAGTTGATCTCTTTATCGGCACAAATGGTTTTCATACTATCGTTGATCAGTTGTATGGCAAAAAAGTCCCTGTTCCACTCGCCCATTCCCTTGAGCAGACTCCTTTTCTGATGGACAGCTCCATGCCCCGAAAGGTTTCAACCCCCTCCCACAGGGCTTATATGAAGATAACCGAAGGGTGCATCAACCGCTGTTCCTATTGCCTGATTCCAGACATTCGCGGCAAACTGCGCAGCCGAACCATTGCTGACCTCACGACCGAGGCCAAGCGCTTAAATGCAGAGGGAGTGAAGGAACTTACGCTTGTGGCCCAGGACCTTCTTGCCTATGGAATTGACCTGGAAAAACAGACAAACCCCATTGTTTTGCTGAAGCAGCTTCTTGCTGAAACGGATATTCCCTGGATACGGCTCCTGTACCTTCATCCTGCCCGGGTCAATGAAGAACTCCTGCACCTTATGGCAGCGAACCCAAGGCTTGTTCCATATCTGGACATCCCGTTCCAGCATGTCAGCGACCATATATTGCGTTTAATGAACAGGCCAAATACTCAAGCGCAATTGATTGAACTCACGCAAAGTATCCGTCGCATTCTTCCCCTGGCCGCCCTTCGCACCACCATGATGGTAGGGTTTCCTGGAGAGACGGAAAATGACATCACAGAAATGACTGATTTTTTACAGAAACATCACTTTGAGCATCTGGGGGTCTTTGCCTATGCCAATGAAGAGGGGTGCAAGGCAGCCAGCCTCCCGGATCAGATAACGGAAGAAATCAAGGAAGCCCGCTTGCGAAAAATCATGGAATTGCAGGCTGATATTTCCTTTACTGCACTGCAGAAATATGTTGGTGGAGTGGAGCAGGTCCTGGTGGAGGGTTTAAGCAGAGAATCTGATTTACTGCTCGAAGGCAGAACCAGGTACCAGGCTCCTGATATTGACGGATGTGTTTATATTACTCGAGGGACAGTTGAGCCCGGTGCTCTTGTAGATGTAACGATCACCGAGGCTCATACCTATGATCTTGTTGGCGAGATAAAAGAAACAGGTTAATCAAACGTTCTATTTTTGATTAACCTTCTCGCGTAACTCTTTGCCGACTTTGAAAAATGGTAATTTCTTGGGTGGAACTTTAATCTTCTCGCCGGTTTTAGGGTTGCGCCCCTGGTAGGAACCGTATTCCTTTACCACAAAGCTGCCAAACCCTCTAATCTCAATACTGTCTCCCGCGGCAAGGGCGTTTGTCATCGCATCCAACACAGTATTGGTGATGGAGTCTGCCTCACGCAAAGGCACATTGATTTCCTGAGACAACGCTTCAATCAGTTCTGACTTGTTCATTTTTCTCTCCCTAAAAACAGTTCAATTGGGCAGGAGACTTCCTGCCGAACCAATCCATCCTAACAATTCAACAAATAAAGATATATTTATATCAGGCAGTTAACATGTTGTAAAGAGGAATTTTATTTATCAAAAATGAAT
>JAAXQI010000122.1 GCA_012974315.1 Desulfobacterales bacterium
GTAAAAAAAATGGCTAAAGAACACAAAAGTATTAAAGCGGAGAAGAAAAAAGCGGCGATGTCGCCAAAAGAGAAGAAGGCTGCGAAGAAGGCCAAGAAGGAAGCCAAAAAGGATTCCAGGGATTTTTAGGTCTATCATCAGGCCGTACAACACTCTGTGCAAAGCCGTTACTTTTCTACAACAATTATGATATGTACAGAATCCTTCTTCTTCTGGCGGTTAGTGCGCCTGTATTTACAGTTGTCACTGGCCTGCAGGAGCAGTACTTACCATAACCACTGAATACACCGGCGTTGTTGAATACCCATGCTGGTGGATTCTTATCTTTGATACCTTGCTGCTCTATGGTGTCATCACCCGCAAGGTCTGGGCATTGATAGTTGCAGCCTCGGTCAGTTTCCCCATGGGTCTGGACCTGTATCTCTACATGAAAGTTGCAGTGCAGCCAACCGGAGCAACCATGATTTTCTATGCCAGTCACATCTTTCTCTATGCTGCCTGCGCATTGATCGGTGTTACCTGCTGCAAACAGATGAAAATATGAAACCAAGAATAAAAATAGCTACGACCCGGACCCCTGACGGGGGCGAAATGGTGCTTTATCAGCATGACCGTGATTTTACGATCGTCATCGACGGTGAGGATTTGATGCTCAGCCGCCACAATGAATCGGAGCTTGAGCTGGCACGGCTGGGTTGTGCGCATCTGGCTGGCCGCAAGGAGCCCAGCATACTCATCGGCGGACTTGGTATGGGTTACACCCTGCGTCAGACTCTCGATATGCTCGACTCCGACGCTGAAGTGGTGGTGGGTGAGCTGTTGGATGCTGTAATCGAATGGAATCGTAAGTTCTTCGGGGACCTTAACGGCCAACCACTGGCGGATGAACGGGTTGAGCTTAAGACCGGCAATATCGTCGAGCTTATCTCGGGTTCCAAGGACAGATTCGATGCGATCCTGCTGGATATCGATAACGGCCCAAGTGCGATGACTTTTTCAGGCAACAGCCGCTTGTACGGCTATGATGGAATTCTGGCCTGTCGCCGCGCGCTCCGTAAAAAGGGGTGCCTGGCTGTGTGGTCGGCTGGACCGTGCAAGGAATATGAGGAACTCCTGTTACATTGCAGCTTCCATGTACGCCGTTACCGGGTCCCCGCCTTCAAGGGCAGTAAATCCCAGTCACGTTTTGTATGGGTCGCATCGGAAAGCAAGAAAAGCCTGCCCCCCGGTGGAGGCGAACCGCGCCAGCCGGGCAGAAACGACTCGAAGAAAAGC
>JAAXQI010000123.1 GCA_012974315.1 Desulfobacterales bacterium
TACTATAGGTTATGATCTCGCGAGCCTTCATACCGGTAAAGGATGCGATATTTGTTATCCCCATGGTCCTAATGAGGTTGTGCAACCGGTCTGTTTCACTTTTAGCAAAAAGCTGTTCCAGCGTATTGTCGTTCAGACTTCCAAGGTAAAAAAAGTTTGTTTCCGGAAAATGACTCCCCGCATCGCAACAACCGTACATGTCAAGATCCGGAGTAAGATAGGGGTTCATGTTGCAGCAGTTTGCCTGATAATCGGTCAGAATACTCCTGCGTTTAAAAGACTCCGCACGACCTGCATAAATTACAGGTTCCGGAAAAAACGTAAGGCAATGATCACGCAGAAACTGTTCATGCTGATCATCCTCCCTGGAAAAATCGGTAACAAATGAAACAAAATAATGTAAGCCTATTTTTTGGCAACTGCGCGCCGCATTCAACACATTCTGCCTGTTTACATTTTTCTGATGCCACCTTGAATAACTCAATCTCAACTGGCACAGCCCATTTTCTTTCAGTTCTGCAACAAGGGAGTCAGCAGACTCTTCTGTCTTTGCCCAAAAACTGTTGGTAACAATTCTCGTATATATTCCGTTCTGTCTGCACAGTTTTACAAGCTCTGCAATTTCATCGAAATACAGAAACGGTTCACCAGCAGAAAAACTTATGCCGCCAACACCTGCCCCGGCCATTTCGACAATGATCTCTTTCGCCTTTTCATGATCCATCTTCCTGCCATCAGGAATATCTTCCGTGGCCACACAGTGCTCGCACCTGATATTGCATCTGGTTGAGTATCCAAAAGCTAATTTGCGCATATTTTAAAATAATCCTTCGAAAAAAGTCTAAGGGGACTGATTTTATTTTTCTTTACATAATCGGGGACAGAATAATTTTCGCAAAAACGCGAAAAAAATTCAGTCCCCTCAGCATAGCCGAAAAATTCAATCTGTCTCCCGGTCAAAAATAATCCGGGAAAATGTAGCATGAAACCCAGGAACAAGCCATGTTCAGTTTATGGCCACCTTGAAAAATGGTCTTTTACCTGAAGAATACTATTTTCGATTATAAATATATCAGCTATGATAGCTGCCCATTGAATATATTTCCTTTCCCCCGGAAAAACCATACAGGACACCACACCGTGAAACCACCATGGAAGCCGGATTGCCGGCCATTAATGCTCGCCCCCATGCAGGGATTGACACTACCATGGAAGCCGGATTGCCGGCCATTAATGCTCGCCCCCATGCAGGGATTGACAAACAGGGCCTTACGAACCCTGTTTATTAACCGCGTACAGCCTGATGTGGTTTTTACAGAATATGTCCGGGCCCAGGCGGACATCAAAAAATGCATCTCGGACAGCGACCGGAGGGAAATCAGGAATGAGTGCGATACAACTCCGCTGGTGGTGCAGCTGATCGGCAGCAACATTAATTTCCTTGTTGCTGCTGCCAATACTGTTCAGGAACTTGGTGCAGAACACCTGAATATCAATCTTGGTTGTCCATACGGAAGGATGACCACGAATACCGCGGGAGGTGCACTCCTGAAATACCCTGCCGATTTGCCGTTAATGCTCAAAAGTCTGCGGAAAGCCATTCTCGGCAGCTTTTCGATAAAAATTCGGTCCGGTTATGATGATCCTTCCCAGCTGTTTTCCCTGATACCCATATTTGAAGATTGCGGCATTGATTTCCTGATCGTTCACCCACGAACAGTACAGCAAAGATTTAAAGGTCTCGCAGATCATAATGTAACCGCAGACGTGGTCAGGAAAACTTCGTTGCCGGTTATCGCCAACGGCGATATATGGACAGTGGCTGACGGAGACAGGGTTCTTTCTCAAACCGGCGCCGCCGGCCTGATGCTCGGTCGCGGTGCCATAGCCGACCCATTACTCTTTGAAAGGCTGCGCGGTAATTATTCTGCTCTATCTACTCCTGAACAAAGGGCTGAAGAATTGCGGGATTATCTGCAGGAGTTGTTTCTCGTTACCAGGAATTATTCTGTGGTGATCAGCAGGTACTATGGAAAATGAAAGAAGTTCTCACGTATATCAAGGATCCCTGTTTTTCAAAACAGGTGCGCAACCTCAAAAAAACCAGGAATTTTACCCGTTTTTCAGAGCTTTTGGAGGAATGGGGGATGAAAAGAGAGGAAAAAGGTTAAAGGATAAAGG
>JAAXQI010000026.1 GCA_012974315.1 Desulfobacterales bacterium
CAATAATATATAGTTATGAAGTTTGCTAAATGCCACAATTGTCGGCATCGTAAAAAAGCATAATGCGGACAGGTATAACGCACGTAACTAACCAATATTATTGGGCCCTGTTGATGAATGCGATACTTTTTACGAATGTATCATAATTAAATAACTTGTTTAAATGAAATAATATATTCTTTTTTAAGGTAAGAAAGAATCAGACTTAAGGAGCAATGGAGAAAAATATGGATAATCGCTACCCACAGAATGGACGGGCAATACCGCAGGTTCAATCCACAGAAGCATCAACGATTTTTCTGGCCAAAGTCTTCAATTGGATGGCAATTGGTCTGGGGCTGACTGGTCTGGCTGCTTTTTTAACCGTTAATTCCCAGACGATGCTGCAGCTTGTTTTTGGAAACAAAATGGTCTTTTACGGTCTGGTTTTTGGTGAGCTGGGGCTGGTCTTTTATCTTTCCGCCAGGGTCCAGAAGATTTCTGCCCAGGCAGCCACCGGGTTATTTCTCGCCTATTCCATTTTGAACGGCGTTACTCTGTCAGTAATTCTGCTTCTCTATACCGCGTCCTCGGTTGCTGCTACTTTCTTCGTCACAGCCGGAATGTTTGGAGCCATGGCAGTTTACGGTTTTGTAACCAAGAAGGATCTTTCCAGCTGGGGCTCGTTTCTTTTCATGGGGCTTATCGGCATAATCATCGCCTCCGTGGTTAATATCTTTCTGGGAAGCTCTATGATGTCCTGGATGATTTCGGGTATCGGGGTGATTATTTTCACCGGGTTGACCGCCTATGATGTTCAAAAAATTACCCGGATAGGTGCACAGGGTATTATGGACGGTGGAGATGCAGCAATTCGGAAAGGTGCCATAATGGGGGCATTGGCACTTTATCTTGACTTTATCAATCTGTTCCTGATGCTTTTGCGTTTCATGGGTAACAGAAGATAGTACCTGAATAGTGTTCAGGTGAAATATGGTCGTATAAGGCATTCTGGGGACATATTTTAATCATTCCTCTCACATTAAAAAAAACTCCTTGGTTCTCGGGAGGTTTTTTTGTGTCAACTGGATGCCTGGACTTTTCTCTGTCTGTAAAGCTTAACTAGTGCCTGTCCATAAATGGCCTTTTCGTCGTATCTCTGCGTCATGCTCAAAAAATAATGCTCGGAATATCATATATATGCCTGCGCTTATTTTTTTCCAGATAGTCCTGCCTGTTTTCAAGATCACCATTTGATTGCATTTCTGAGATGAGCGCATCGAGAGTGTAGCGGATATCTATACCATAGCGATTTACATCTACACTGTTGGCTCGATCAATTATGAGAATTGAATAGTACCGTATCAAAAGCCTTAAGTAGATAGCTCGACGGAAAAGATAGGATTGTCCCCCCAGAGTATTGATAAAATAGCCTCCATATTCATAGAGTCCGGTTAAGGGAAGCTTGATGTTAAGGTCATTATCTGAGCATTCAGGTTCTATCTCGGACCATTTATAGAATAGGGCCATGGTTGATTCCACAAGTTCCTGCTCATGAATCATAATGTCTTTGATGAACAGAATGTCCTTTAAACCCAGAACCTGGAAAAAATGAGCCATATTGTTCAGAATTGCAAACAGGTCATCGGTTTCCCGGACGACGACAGGCGGGTTGGCCATCAATTTGTTGATGATTCCGTTTATGTGATCAAGGCTTGATCCTTTGAGATTATATTCCCGAATGTAATCCTGCCTGTCAAGGTGTTCAAAAAACAGAAGGAGTTTGTCAGCTGTTTGAAAGCATTCGTTTGGTGGCTCAGGAGGTGTCTGTACCTCACCAGGTGCTAGATGGAGTGTTGCCTGCTCTTGTTCTATAGGAGGGGTCACTTCATACTGCTGAATAGTTTCTTTTACTTCGTCTTTCTTTTGCAGCCAGGATATTTTGGGGGAGCCTTCTTTTTCAGGTTGCTGCCATGGGAGGTTCCCGGAAAGGTAACTCCACCCTATATAGAGTGCACCGACCAGAATGATAATAAGAATAGTGATGACTGGTCCGGATGAACCCTTTGGGGGTCTGTGTTGATTTTCAGACATATGGATAATTAAAAACAGTTATCAGGCGATTTATAGTGAATTGAAAGTCGTTAAGACTATTCATTAACATTATCTTGCTTTTTTAAACAGGTCAATTGGGAATATGGTTTCATAGAGAATATCAGGGGCATGCTAGTCGTAAAGGAAAGTTGATGTTTTTATGCTTGACTAGGAGGTTCTTAAGCACTATTATTGCGGCTTATTTTACTGAATTGCTATTCAGTGCCTGTCTCTTAATCACTGTTCTATGGCATGTAATATCCAGATTTGTTTAACAAATTCATTTTTGTTTCGTTACAATTTATTAAAAAATATCTGAAGGAGGATAAAGTTATGTCTGTTTGTGTTGTTGGTCATTCTAACCCTGATACCGATTCTGTCACCTCTGCTATCGCTTTTGCCAATTTTCTCAAAGCTACCGGTACCGATGCAAAAGCATGTATGCAGATTTCTGCCGAAAACCTGAATCCCGAGAGCAAGGTTGTACTGGAAAAATTCGGCCTTGCTGCACCCGAGGAGATTACCGATGCCGCCGGCAAAGACGTCGCATTGGTTGACTTCAGCGATATTGCCCAGGCCCCGGCTAATATTGGTGATGCTAATATTGTCGCGGTTGTCGATCATCATAAAATTGGTGATGTTGTAACCAGCAGCCCGATTTTTTTCTATGCCAAGCCAGTTGGCTGCACCGGAACTGTCCTGCTGGAGATGTATAAATCAAATAACGTTGATTTACCTAAAGACATAGCGGGCGGCATGCTCTGCGCCATCCTCAGTGACACCGTTAATTTCAAGTCTCCCACATGCACAGACGCAGATAAGGCTGCTGTGGCTGAGCTTTTACAGATTACAGGTGTTACCGACCAGGATGCACTGTTCATGGAAATGCTGAAAGCCAAGTCTTCAGTTGCAGGAGTTCCGGCTAAGGATCTTATTTTCCGTGACTATAAGGATTTCGACATGAACGGCAAGAAAGTAGGTATCGGCCAGATAGAGCTTGCCTCTCTCGACCAGGTTGCTGACATCCGTGATGCTCTGTTCAATGCTGTTGGAGAGGTAAAGGCGGAAGGACGTCATTCCGTGCTTTTCATGCTTACCGATGTAGTAAAAGAGGGAACGGACCTGATGGTTGTATCCGATGAGCCTGCTATCATTGAGGGTGCTTTCAGCGGAAAGATTGAAGGACAGTCCATGTGGGTTGATGGTATGATGAGCCGTAAAAAGCAAGTCGTGCCCTCTTTACAGGATGCATTTGGCGCTTAATCAGTTAGTAGAAAAATAAAAATCAAAAGGCCATGCGTGTGTTATACGTATGGCCTTTTATATTTGATGAATCATGATGCTGGTTTCCAGTTACTGGTTACTGGATTATTAACTATCCAGCACCCAGCAACCAGTATTTAGTATCCAACATCCAGTATCTGCTTTTACTCCTCACCCCTCACTACCGATTACTTGCTGGGCAAGCAACACGTACCAGGTCATTTCCATAGTTGAATTCTTCGTCACGTTCTGGTGTATGACACCTTAAACATATGGATGCGGCCGGTTTTCGGGATATTTGGTTAGGGTCCTGAGATGCTGCATGGGGTTTGCCAGGACCATGGCAGATTTCACAGCCCACCTGTAGTAATATTGAGGGGAGGGAAAGCAGGGCTGAATCGTTGTCGCTGATTTTTGTGGCCCCATATTCTGCCGTGACATGACAGGGCAAACAGTCAAGGTTAAACTGCTGCTCCTGTTCAACCAGAGTCTGGTAGGCAGAGGAATGGTTTGTTCTGGCCCAGAAATCAGTTTGTGGCTGATGACATTGTGCGCAGACTTTCCAGCCTGCAAATACAAGTTTTTCAACAGGCATTTCAGGGTTGTCAATGGTGGTTGCAGCTTTTGCTGCATTGCTTCTGCCCGCCTGGTTGACATTTTGTTTAACTTTTTTGACAATTTTCTCTACATCAGGTTGATCCGGCAATTTTATATCCATTGCTATAAAATTATTTTCATAGGTTGACGGAGCATTCCCTGTTTTTTTCAAATCATACAGTTCATTTTCGAGAAATATGATTGTGGAAAGCAAGCGATCCCGCGATTGTAGCAGGTTCTGATAACTGGAGTTGCCAGAAAGGTCCTCTTCTTTTTCACGTCGCTCGATGCGGCTTATGCGGCCATTAATTCCATCAAGCTCCTGTTTTTTTGTTGCCAGCTCTTTTATAGCACCTTTCCTGCCCCAGGTCCTGGATTGTTGCCAGTCAATTAACATCCAGCCGAGGTATTTCCCCTGTTTTCCTGTCTGGGCAATGAGACTTTTGTTCGTCAGTTTTGGAGCAGAATTTTTTGAACTGGGTGAGGATTGGATAATGAGATGAATATCTTCAAAGGATTTGGTTATCTTCTGGTTCTGCTGTGTCGTGTTATTTGATAACAGAATAAGCAGGTCGCATCTGGAGGAAAGATCAGCAATGTAGTCGGGCAGCACGTCCTGCCATGGAAGAATCACTGCATCTTCATTATCCTGGAACTGAACTTTTCCATCATCACCGGTTAAGCCGATTATCCCGACAGTAAGATCCCCAAACTTGCGAATCAGGCTGGCAGAAAATATCGGTTTTTTATCAGTTTTGTGGACAAGATTTGCTGAGAGCCACGTAAATTTGGCCCGTGCAGCCTGTTCTTTGAGAAACGACAGACCGGCGCCCAGGTCATTTCTACCTACTGCAACTGCATCATATTGCATCAGGTTATAGGCATCTATGATTCCTTCGGCTGTTATCTTCGTTTGCTGAAGCAGACCCGGGGCGACTCGTTCCTGCTTGAAAAGCAGGTTTCCTCCATCGACAGCCAAATACGGTAATTCATAAAGTCCCTGAATTTTTTCCAACTGGTATGCTTTTTTGGACAGACCGCCCAATTGGCGACTTGATCAGCCGCAGGGCTCAGTTTCTCCTATTACATCATTGGAGTAAAAGAGCAGAAGGTTGTGTTCCCCGGCAACTGTTGAACCGGCTATAGTCGATCCGGATGGGATCAGACTCAGAAATAAAATGAGAATGATTAAACGTCTCATTGTCTGTTGTCTCCTTTGATGGATTACAGAGGTTTTTTCTCTTTTCGAGCGTGAAGAATTTGACGCCATTTTGTAAGTCTGTCTTTAACAAGTGATTCATATCCCCGATTAGTGGGGTGATAATATTTTCGACCGCTCAGTACTTCAGGTAGATGTTCCTGGTCAACCAGGCCATCAGTAGCGTCATGGGCGTAGCGATACCCCTTACCGTAGTCAAGGTCCCGCATGAGACGTGTCGGAGCATTCCTGATATGTAAAGGCACCGGTAGAGATCCGGTTTTCTTAATGTCTCTCATCACGTCATTATAGGCCTTATATATCGCATTGCTTTTTGGTGCCGTCGCCAGGTAGACAGCAGCCTGGACCAGTGCAAGTTCCCCTTCAGGGGAGCCCATAATATGATAGGCATCACGGCAGTTGATTGCAATAGAAATTGCCTGGGGATCGGCTATGCCTATATCTTCAGAGGCGAATCGAATGAGGCGCCTGGCAATATATAATGGATCCTCACCGGCAGCCAACATTCTGGCAAGCCAGTACAGTGCGCCATCAGGGTCGCTGTCCCGTAAACTTTTATGCAGGGCCGATATCTGGTTATAATGCTCTTCACCTCCATTATCATATTTCAGGTGACGCTTCTGGCTTGCCTCCTCTGCTGCATGAATAGTAATAACAAAAGAGGACCCAGGGGGTTCAGCAGTCTGTTCTGCAAGATCAGCCGCAACTTCCAGGATATTCAAACCAACTCTGGCATCTCCGTCTGCCAGGTTGCAGATATGTTCCAATGCCATCTCTTCAATCTGGAGATTATCTTTTCCCAGTCCTTTCTCCTGGTCTGTAAGTGCATGTTGCAGAATAATTTTGAGTTCAGCTGTTGAAAGAGGTTTCAGCACCAGTACCCGGCAGCGGGAGAGCAAAGGGGCAATGACCTGAAAGGATGGATTTTCTGTGGTTGCACCGATCAAGGTAAAAAGGCCGCCTTCAACATGGGGCAGAAAGGCATCCTGCTGGGCTTTATTAAAGCGATGGATTTCATCAACAAACAGAATGGTCTGGATATTTGCAGTCTCTTTTCGTTCCTTTGCCCTGGTAACTATTTCCCGAACTTCTTTAACGCCTGAGAGGACTGCAGAAAAGAATGTAAAATCAGCCGCTATGTTTTGGGCCAGGATTCTTGCCAGGGTGGTCTTGCCGCTTCCTGGCGGGCCCCATAACAGGAGGGATGGTATTTTTTTCTGTTGGAAGAGTTTGTTCAGAATTCTGCCTTCACCCAATAACGCCTCCTGACCGACGAAATCGGTGATTTGTGTCGGCCGCATCCGTTCAGCCAGGGGAATATTTTTAGTCATTTGAGAAGGCATAAAGTTTCCAGAATAAAGGGCAATTTTTTATTATTTACAGTAATGCACATCATAACAGGGTGCAAAACACTTTAGGGCATCTTAAGTAATCAACAACTGTTTATTATCTCCTGCCATTTTTTTTCAAGCCGTTTTGAGGAAACCGGGAGGCGTGTTTTCATCTCCTGGGCGAAAACGGAAATTTTATACTCTGCAAGCATGGTACGATATTCCTGTAATAATTCCCCGCACTCCGGAGATGGTTCGCTGGGCCTTAATTCTTTGAGTCGGCTGACAAAGGGGTGGAGCTGCGCTGCCTTTACTTTATCTTTTTCAGGGGAAGCATAAGCCCTTTCCAGTCTTATCTGCAAGGCTTTGCAGTAGCGTTTAGCTGAGGTCATCTGATCTGTATCGAACCGGTGTATAAAATCGGCAGAGACAATCTCTGTTAATTCTTCCTTAAACGTGTCCATTGTAAAAGAAGCCCTGGTTTTAGTCCGACTGATGCTTTCCATTCTGTTCATTTGATCAATGGTTTCTCTGCGTTCTTTGAGTAGATCAAGTACCAGTTCTTTGAGCTTTCTGGCCCTGTTGTAAAGCCCCTCCTTTTTTATGCTGTCCACCAGCTTGTAAAAGGTATCTTTTTTCGGCCATAAACCGTCTCTGCTGCCAAAGATTTCATCCAGGACAAAATGATAAACATCTTCACTTAACTGGAGCCTTGTACCAAGCCCTTCATAAAGCGCCCATAAGGAAGAGGGCAGGGTGCATTCTTTTTTCAGAAGCTTGAATTGCTTTGGGAACTGCAGGCTATAGAGTCCAAGCACTCCCTCTCTGCCAATCCGCCTGCTTTCATCAGGGTCTGTGAACAGTTTGATTGAAATAATATTCTGTTCATCTTTGTGCAGACAAGGATAAACAAATCCCAGAAGCCTGTTTTTTGCAGATCGGAGAGGGATTTTCTCGGGCAGATCATCAAAATCCCAGGTGACAATATTGGTTCGTTCCCATTTTTCCCGTAACTGGTCTAATGTACTGCTTTCCTGTCCGCCGCATTTATCAATTTTCAGCTCTGAAAAGTTTCTGCTTGTCATTAACGTTTTGCCTGAACTGTCCTGCAGCATGTAACGGATCTTAAGATGGGGTGGAATCTGATTTATAGGCCACTCGCTTCTGGTGATTTTTACTCTGTGATATTTACGTATCTGTTCTTCCAACTCCCGGTATAATGATCCCCTGTACATTGTCAGTTTTTTGCTGATATCGTCAGCAGTCTGTTGAATGGGAATGAGCTGTTTACGAATATTTTTTGGAAGCCCCTTGAGCAGGAAAAGCACTTTTTCTGATAGTAATCCAGGCACGAGCCATTCAAAAATTTCTGGAGAAACATGACCAAGAAGTTCCATAGGGATCATTACACTGACACCATCAGCATCACCGCCGGGATCGAAGCTATAGGAAAGTTTCAGTGAAAAACCGTCACCCAGGGATAATTGCTTTGGAAAGTCGGAAAGCTTATCGGATTCCGGTGATTCCAGAAGAATATCCTGCTCAGTCATATAGAGGAAATTATCGTTGCCCTGATTTTTTAAAAAGCGGTTAAGGCTTGCCCGGTCAAGCACTGACGAGTCCAGACGGGTATCATAAAATTTGTAGAGTACATAATCATCGGCCAGTACATTTCTCTGCCTCAGCCTGTCCTCAATTTTTTCAAAACGTTCAATCAAGTTTTTATTGTTGTCCAGAAAAGGGTAGCGACCCGTGAGCTCACCTTCGATGAGAGCTGAGTGGATAAAGATATCCCGGGCCTCTTCACGGGTGTCATCGCTGATTCTGGCATAACTGGTTTTTCTTGAAGCAACAATCACCAGGCCGAACAGGGTAACTTTTTCATTGGCGATCACCTGTCCTGATTTTTTTTCCCAACGGGGATTGCTGTAGCTTGAGCGGCATAAAGAACCGGCGAGAGGCTCGATCCATTCTACTTTTATGTTTGCAGCAACCCTGGCATAAAGTCTGGTTGTTTCAACCAGTTCCGCTGCCATAATCCACTGCCCTCCTTTATTAAAAAGGACGGAACCCGGAAATGTCATAAGTTCTTTCCCCTGGGCACCCTGGTAGATATTTTTCACCTTGCGGAATCCTATATTGCGCAGGAAGCCGCTGAGAATTGCATAATGAATATCTTCAAAAGAGGCGGGCTGGTTGTTCATGGAGAAATTTTTTTCTGAACGCAGGGTTGTGGTGATCTGATCGTAAATATCCTGCCATTCGCGGATCCTTTGGTAGGAGAGGAAATTGGCCCGACAGAATTTTCGCATCTGCGAGCGGCTTTTCTTTTGATTCTTTTCCTGGCCCTTAAAAGGAACAGTATTGAACGCTTCCCACATCTTGAGAAAACCAAGGAAGTCTGAAGGATGCATCTTGAACCTGGCATGGGCTGTATCCGCTTCCGCTTTGATCTCTGCTGAACGTATTCGAGGGTCCTGGATGGCAAGGGCGCTGGCAATAATTACAATTTCCTGGAGGCAATTATGTTCCCGGGCAACAATAATCATCCTGGAAATCCTTGGATCAAGCGGGAGCTTGGCCATTATTATGCCTGTAGCTGAAAGACGCAGCTCCTTGCCGGTTGTATCAATGGCACCAAGCTCATGAAGCAATTCGTAGCCATCCCTTATTGCTCTGGCTGCCGGAGGGTCTAGAAAGGGAAAGGTTGACGGGTCACCGAGTTTAAGATTAATCATTCTCAGGATGACTTCTGCCAGGTTTGAACGTTTGATTTCAGGCAGGGTGAATTCAGGCCTGTTCTGGTACTCCTCCTGGCTGTAAAGTCGGATACAGATACCCGGTCCCAGGCGACCGCATCTGCCTTTTCGCTGGTCGCAGCTTGCCCTTGAGACTGCAGATACCGGCAGGCTTGTAGTCCGTGCCCGTACATTATATGTTGATATCCTTGCAAGCCCTGTATCAATGACGTAGCGTATGCCGGGCACTGTAATGGATGTTTCAGCGATATTGGTGGCCACAATGATTTTTGGACCCTGAAAAGATCTGAAAACCCTGCCTTGATCTGAAGCGCGAAGACGTCCAAATAAGGGCAGAATAAAGATGTGGCTCTTCTGTTGAGATATATTTTTTCGGGTGACCTGTGGATTCAACTCCTGGTTGAGTATTTCAACAGTCTCGTTGATATCCCTTTCAGTCGGCATGAAAATGAGGATATCTCCGGTTTCTCTATTGTTGCGCAGAGAGAGAACTTCCTGGACAGCAAGGTCAATATAGGAGTTGTTTTCCTTTTCGTCGCTGCTTTCTTCTGCTGGCCGATAGCGCACTTCAACCGGGTAGGTTCGGCCGGAAACCTCTATGATAGGGGCATTGTTAAAGTGGGTCGCGAATTTTTCCGTATCAATCGTAGCTGAGGTAATAATGACTTTAAGGTCTTTTCTCTTTGACAGGAGTTGTTTTACATAGCCCAGGAGAAAGTCGATATTAAGGCTGCGTTCGTGTGCCTCATCGATGATAAGGGTATCGTATGCATACAGTCCTGGATCTGAACGGGTTTCAGCCAGCAGTATGCCGTCAGTCATAAATTTAATTTTTGTATGTCCGGTGGTTTTATCCTGGAAACGGATTTTGTGGCCAACAAGATCATTGAAATTTTCACCCAGTTCTTCTGCCACCCTGGAGGCCACTGTAATTGCGGCAATACGGCGCGGTTGGGTACAGCCGATCATTTTTTTCTGACCACGGCCGGCTTCTAGGCACATTTTAGGCAGTTGTGTGGTTTTCCCTGAACCGGTATCACCTGATATGATAACTACATTATGGTTACCAATGGCTTCAATGATCTCACCCCTGTGGGCTACTATAGGAAGCTCGTCAGGGTAGTTTATTTTGCTGGTTTTGTTCATAAATTACGTGTAAATAATATAATTGCCCATCGGATAATTTATGCTATGCTCTTTACCATAAACTTGAGCGCAATACACGAACGGATACAGTACGGGTATTTAACTTAATAAAAAGCGTTTAATAAACGCTGCAATAGCTGAATTCAAAAAATAACAGGGGATATATATGAAAATACGGAAAGCAGTCATTCCTGTGGCAGGACTGGGGACCAGGTTTCTGCCCGCTACTAAATCCATTCCCAAAGAGATGCTCACCATTGTGGACCGGCCCACCATTCAGTATATCGTGGAAGAGGTTGTCGCTTCCGGTATTGAACAGGTTATCCTGGTAACCAGTTCAGGAAAATCCGCCATTGAGAATCATTTTGATTACGATTTTGAACTTGATACTGTTCTGCAAATGAAAAAAAAGGAGATAATGGCTGAGGAGTTGAACCATATCTCCAACCTTATTGATATCGTTTCGGTACGCCAGAAGAAGCCCCTGGGACTTGGCCATGCGATATGGTCGACGCGGAATGTTGTCGGGAATGAGCCATTTGTTGTAGTGCTCGGAGATGACCTGGTCTTGAGTAAAGAACCATGCTGTCGTCAGATGATTTCTTTATTTGAAGAGGTGCAGGAATCTATTGTGGCCATCCAGCGTGTACCCATGGACCAGACGAAAAACTACGGTATTGTGGAAGGGCAGCCTTATAAAGAAAGAACCTATAAAGTAGAAAAAATGTTCGAGAAGCCTGCGCCTGGAGTCACTGAGTCGAATATGGCTATTATAGGCCGTTATATACTACAGCCGGAAATTTTTTCTCTACTTGAAGAGACCGAGCCCGGTTATGGAGGGGAGATTCAGCTTACAGACGCTTTGTTGAAGCTCTCCAGAAAAAGAGCCATGTATGCCTATGAATTTGAAGGCATGCGGTTTGATGCAGGAGATAAACTTGGATATCTTAAGGCAATCATAGCATTTGGAACACGCCATCCGGAACTGGGTGAAGAGTTCAAGCAATATATCAAACAGGTTTCAGCAGATTTTTAATCATAGTCATTGCATCACGTGCCTGTATCGCTATCATTTTCTGTCTTTGAATGACACACGAACCTATAAATAAATACTATGAAGTGGCCGTGTCAGCGCCTATTGGCAGGCCCCTGACATATCTGTCTCCAGCTGACTGTCAACAGCAGCTCATGCCAGGTATGCGGGTTCTGGTGCCCCTTGGTGGCAGAAAGATAACCGGCTATATCCTCTCAACTGTAGATTCCGTCCCATCCGGTCAAAAAATAAAAGAAATATATGAGGTTCTTGGCAGCAGGCCCCTTTTTCGTGCTGAGCAGGTACGATTTTTTAAGTGGATGGCCAAGTATTATCATTATCCCATCGGAGAGGTGATAAAGACAGCTCTTCCTGCAGGCCTTACAAAAAAGAGCGGCAGGCGTGTTTTGCTCACAGAAACAGGCAGGAAACATTGTCAACTCAATGAAACAGAATTAATAAGCAGCCCCTGGCTATCAATTTTGCTTAATAAAGGAGAAATAAGCCCGTATATCACCGGAAAACTCTGGCCCACAAAAGATCGAAGACTTCTTGAGTCATGGGAGGAAAAGGGCTGGGTGGCCATAAGAAATGAACTTACAGGCGGCAGCGCTAAAACCAAGACTGAAATATGTTACGCATTGATTGAGCACATAGATTCTACAGAAAATTTAAAAGTCTCAGAGCAGAAGACCATAGAAGTATTGAAAAATATTTCCACTACAACCCATCGCAGGTTCGTGCCGCGTAGAGAAATTGTTCGTGAATATCCAGGTGGTGCCAAGGGACTGAAGTCTCTGGCACAGAAAGATCTTGTTATCTTTGAAGAACAGCAGGTTTATCGGGACCCGTTTGGTGAATGTTTTCTGGAAAGTGATATACCGGAAAAATTGACGGTCGAACAAAATAAAGCGTTGGAGACTATCATCCCGGCTATTAATAAAGGGGTTTATTCTTCTTTTTTGCTCCATGGTGTCACCGGCAGCGGCAAGACTGAGGTGTACCTGCAGGCTGCAGCGATTGCTCTTGAGCAGAATAAATCTGTATTGGTTCTGGTGCCAGAAATAGCCCTCACCACTCAACTCGAGGCCCATTTTCTGGGCCGGTTTGGTTCCAGGGTTGCTTTGCTCCACAGCGGCCTTACTTCAGGACAGCGCTTTGATCAGTGGGACAGGGTTGTAGAGGGGAAAGCAGATGTAGTAATCGGTGCTCGCTCAGCAGTTTTTGCCCCATTGGCAGAACCTGGCCTTATTATTGTCGATGAAGAGCATGACAGTTCCTACAAGCAGGATGACGGGTTTTGTTATAACGGAAGAGACCTGGCCGTACTGAGAGCGAGTCAGTCAGAAGCTGTAGTAATTTTAGGCTCTGCCACCCCTTCTGTAACCAGTTATTATCATGCCAGTATGGGGAAATATCACCTGTTGAATTTAAAGAAGCGCATTGAAGACAGACCTCTGCCAAAGGTAGAGATTGTTAATATGCAATCAATTAAAACTGTTTCAGGAAGGCTGCCTGTGTTTTCCCCGGTTTTAATTAAGAATCTTCGTGAAAATCTTGCCAATGGAGAGCAGAGCCTGGTATTTCTGAACCGGCGTGGGTTTGCAAATTTCATGATCTGTAGAGATTGCGGCCAGATAGTACAATGCAAACACTGCCAGATATCCCTGACCCTGCACAAGGCAGGTGGTAAACTTCTTTGCCATTACTGCGGTTTTACAGTACCCGGTAAAAACATGTGTTCCAAATGTCAATCAGCTTCTATGGCACCTGTAGGCATGGGAACCGAGCGACTTGAACAGGAGATGTCAGAGATTTTGCCAGGTGCCAGGATTGCCCGTCTTGACCGTGATACCTGTTTGAAGCGCAATGATTATATCAAGGTTTTAAGGGCAGTGCATGATGGAGAAATAGATATCCTTCTTGGTACCCAGATGATTACCAAGGGCCATCATTTCCCCAATGTTACCCTGGTGGGAATTGTCCTTGCTGACACGGGTCTGGGGCTGCCTGATTTCAGGGCTGGTGAAAGGACCTTTCAGTTGATTTCCCAGGTAACCGGGCGGGCTGGCAGGGGTGAAAAACCAGGACGGGTTATAGTCCAGACACTTCAGCCAGAGCACCACAGTATTATGATGGCACAAAGCCATGATTATACAGGTATGTACGCGAGGGAAATGGAGCTGCGCAAAAGTCTTGGCTACCCACCGTTTTCAAGGATAATCAATATAAAGATTGAAGGGAAAGAAGAAAGAAATGTTCGGAATACCGCATCCAGCCTGGAAAAATTGGCTCGAAAGTTTCAAAAAAAATCACAGCCGGAGATTTTAGGACCCGCACCCGCTCCTTTAATGCGTTTACGGGACAGGTACAGATGGCAAATCCTGTTGAAGGGTGGAAAGCTAGAACTTCTGCATGGGTTTCTGAGTAATCTGGAGGGAGATATTGCGAGCTTGAGTAAAGCTGGAAAGGTTAAAATAACTGTTGATGTTGATCCTGAATATATGATGTGAATGTGTTGGAAAGTGCCTAAAGTGAGCTAAAGTTACGAGTGCCTAAAGTTTTTTGCTATGATCAGTCAGCTTTCAGTTTATATGCCGCCTAATCGTTTATCTGCACTTTGTTGCGCTGCTCGGCTGCGTGAAACAACCTTTTAAAAAGTTTTTCCACGATTTTGGGGTTTGAACAAGATTTAATCTAACTTTGGGTATAATTCCCCGCGGCTTGCCGCGAGTAAAAGTACCGAACAAAAGGTTTTGATACCCCGTAGCTTGCTGCGGGGAGATTCATTTCCCTTGTCTATCAGTTCGCCAACGGCAACACCTATTTGACTCATATGAGAGTAAAGGCTGAAAATCCCCTGTCCGTGATCAAGGATTACCGTGTTGCCGTAAATGCCAAGATATTCTGCAAAGGCCACATTGCCGCGATTGGCAGCTTTTATCTCTGCCCGTTTGATTGATGCCAGGTCAACTCCCAGGTGAACCTGTTGATCGATCTCTGTATTATTATAATAATAGGTGCGGTGTTCTGCAAAACCGGCCATGCGGCTGCCTGCCATCCTGCCAAACTTTCCATGCCAGAGGCGCGAAGGAGAAGGGTTTGAGCAGGCCTGAACAATGGCATCATAATTTTCTTTACGTACTTTGCTGTTCACATAAATGAACTGCTCAACCAGTGAACCGCTGAGCTGTGGGTATTCCTGGGAGAATTCAGGAATTTTCAGGTTGAGAAAATTTTCACTAATATTGATCTGATCCTTTTTGAGTGTTTGTTTTTTTAGGATCATTCCAAAGGCTGCATTTCCAGTATTCCCGGCAATATCAGTAGCGCTTATTATGGCCTTGTCAATTTTTTCAATGTCATAATTAAGGCCAAAATAGGCAACATAGCGACTATCATCTTCAGCACTTACAGGAAAACCCGGATTGAAATGCCCGTTGACTGTCAGTCCGTGCTTTTCAACTGTATCATCGATCTTGTAGACGACCATGCCGCTCCCGCCTGGATTTACATAGCGAGTGGAATGCAGGATTGATATTTTGGGTGGACGTGTATCCATTGTGACTGGATAGGTCATGACAGTTTCATTGCCTGCCATCCAGTTCCAGTAAGAGAAATCACGGACGGTCACTTGCAGTTCAGCTGCACCGTCTTTAAATCCCAGGGTACCGCTCTCAAGGGTAACAACTTCCTCGATCTGCTTCGGACCATTGTGTTCGAAAAAGCCCTGGCGTGAAAATTCTTTTTCGTAAACCTTTGCACTCTTAGTGCCTTGAGACAGTAAAATTTCAACCAGGCTTATACCGCTTCGTGAATCTGTGACAGTAAATTTCACTTCTTTACTCAAACCAAAGGTTGTGATGTCACCATGAAAACTCATCTGCGGTTTCTCGCGTTCGAAATACAGATAAAAAGCAATTGCTGTGGCCCCGATCAGCAGCAGAAAAAATAATGTAATTATCATTGACTTGGCGGATTTTTTCGCAGTCATTTTTTCAAAACTATCAGACATTTTTTATTCCTAAATGGATGTGTTTTATTTGTTTATGAAAATCCGACCCTCAGGTCCGGGTAAGAAGTAGCTGGCTCAACCGGAATCATTAATTAATAAAAGGCACAAAGGCCTCATGATTTTATTATTGTAAGCGGCAGCAAAGTGGCCCTTTCAAGGGGTATCCAAAGCCGGTCCCCAGGGTCCGGATTCTTCACTAATGGGAGGTTATACAGGTTTATGGTTTTTCCCAGATGATCTCGTACTTTTCAAGATACATATCATTGTCCGCAACGATGATAAACCGCTTCTGCAACTCCTTTTCCAGGTTTTCAGTATTCAGTGTTTCATCTTTGAGCATCATGTCGGCAACGCTTGGATGTACCCTGATGGTGACAGAGTTGCCCGGCATTTTGTAATTATCATTGGAGATTTTACGAAAAATTTCGTAGCAGATACTGCGCCTGGATTTCAGCAAACCGTCACCACCGCAATACATACATACCTCACACATCATCTGCGAGAGATTTTCACGGTCCCTCTTGCGGGTCATCTGTACAAGGCCAAATTCAGAGACTTTGAGAATGTTTGATCGGCTTTTATCTTTTTTGACGGCTTCCTGCAGGGCATTGAAAACTTCCTCCCTGTGGGATTCCTGTTCCATGTCAATGAAATCGATAATAATAATCCCACCGATATTTCTAAGCCTGAGCTGATAGGCAATCTCTTTAGCCGCTTCCATATTGGTCTTAAAGATTGTTTCTTCAAGGTCTTTTCTGCCGACATATCGTCCTGTGTTGACATCAACCACTGTAAGGGCTTCAGTGGTTTCAATGATGATGTAGCCACCGGAACGCAGCCAGACCTTTTTCTCGAGAGCACGGCCGATTTCAATCTCAACGCCGTAGGCATCCAGCAAAGGAATTTCATTTTCATAATGTGAAACCCTGTCGCGTAGCTGAGGTACAAAGGTTTCTACAAAATTGCAGACCCTTTCATAGGTCGCCCTGTCATCCACAATAACCCGCTGAATGTCAGAAGTGAAAAGATCACGTACAGCCCGTTGGGTTATATCCAGGTCTTCATATACCATGCTGGGCACGGAAGCCTTGGAGGCCCTGTCTTTTATCTCTCCCCAAAGATGGAGAAGGAACTCCATGTCAGCTTCAAGGTCCTCACGGGAAGCGTTTTCGGCAACAGTTCTGACGATAAAACCAGCATCCTGGGGCCGTAAATTTTCAATTTCCTGGCGCAGTCGTTGTCGGTCCTCGTCATTTTCAACCTTCCTGGATATGCCTATATGGTCTGTCATGGGCATATAGACAAGGTTACGACATGGCAAGGTGATGTTACAGGTAAGCCGTGCACCCTTGGTGCCTAATGGCTCCTTGCATATCTGCACCATGACCTCCTGACCCTCAGTCAGCAGGTCTGCTATACTTGCCTGCGCAGCAATATCTTCCTGGACAGCTTCAGGGGTTTTATCACAACAGCTCTGGCAGCCATTATTGGAAATGCTGTCTTCATAGTGCCTTTTGTTGGTTCTGACATCATCGACATAAAGGAAACCGGTACGTTCGAGCCCAAGGTCTACAAAAGCGGCTTGCATTCCAGGTAAAACACGGACCACGCGGCCCTGATAAATATTGCTGACGATGCCTTTTCCCATAGGCCTTTCCTGATAAAATTCTACCAGGTTGCCATGTTCAACAAGGGCGATACGTATTTCATAGGAAGTTGCATTAATGAGAAGATAATTATACATGGATTCTTATTTATGTTTATTATAGATTTGCAGTTATTGGATGTATGAAAACGATAAATTATGCATAACCTGATACTATATATTACCTGAAACCAAATGACCAGCCTCAGGTACGAATAGAACCAAAGTTTTTTTGCTGCAGCTTTTATTTATCAGGTTAAGAGTTTATACCTAAAAACCTTAAAATTAAAAATGGAAAAATTACCCGAGCGAATCGAATGTTTTGACA
>JAAXQI010000144.1 GCA_012974315.1 Desulfobacterales bacterium
GTTCCATGGTCGCCGCAAAGAACACAAAATGATATAATTGCCTGTTATTGTTACATGTTTAAAAATATATGTATTAATATTAGTAGCTGAATTTCAATATGTCAAGGCAGTGGGCAATATTAATTTGCACAAAAATTGCTGCTGTTTTTCCAATCTATTTTTTTGCTGTAATTGCAGTGTAATATAGAGCAACTCAAGGTAAGGTGTATTTTGATTTTTTTTTGGAACAATCATTCTGCAGCAAAAGAAATAGGGATTGGAACAATTTTGCCGCTTTTTCACATTTCCGGAATGGGACTAATGAAACATAACATGGAGATATGGTTGCAGGAAATAAAAAACCATGCAGTAAACTGTCGTGCATCACGACCCATTCCTGGCCGGAACGACCTGTCATGGCCCCAGATACTGCAATTGCATATTATCAAAGGATCATTGCTATCTTGGATCAATAATCTTCCATCATCACTTTCACCCGGTCCTGATGGACAAACCGGACCTGGAATATGTATAGTTTTCACGTCCTCCTGCCCTGGTCTTGTTGCTGCCAAAGAGATCTCCCAAGAAAAAAATCCCCCTCTTGTTTCTCTCTACCCGAAGGAATTGAGCAATTTCCTGCGATCCTTTCCTGACAATGAGTTTAGATACCATACACACATCTGGTCTCATTTTCTGGAAGAACTGGATTATGAAACAAAAAAAATTGCCGCACGCTACCCCATAAATCATAAAGAAAAATACTGGCTTCATGTGGAAGGAATAATGCGAGGGCAGCGATTTGGAAGAGGCATTGAGCATCTGTGGAGTTGGAATGGCAGCCAAACGAAACTTCTCAAAAAGAGTTTTCTGCACTGGGCATCATAAAGCCACTTTTATCTAAAAAAATATGGGCTGGAAACACGACAAGAGTTTCAAATTCTATTTATTACTGACGCTTATTTTTATTTTTCTGTCAGTTGTATCCTTTCGGTTAGGCATTCTGCCTGCTATTGCTAATAAGCTGACAGGAATATCCCTCACAACAGAAGATTTTGCCAATTTCATCAAATCCCTTGGAGCTATGGGAGTTGCAGGCTCCATAGGTTTGATGATACTGCATTCCTTTGTACCTTTTCCCGCCGAATTATTAACAATGGCAAACGGCATGGTCTATGGGCCGCTCTGGGGAGTTATTATCACATGGGTCGGTGCAATGTTTGGAGCATATGCTGCATTTGGCCTTACCCGCTGGCTCGGCAGGCCTTTTATAGAAAAATGGGCTCCCTCCAATTATAAAATGAAGATAGATGCATGGTCACAGGAGGAAGGTGCCACGGCTTTGCTCATTGCCAGGCTGATTCCTGTTATCTCTTTTAATGTTGTCAACTATGCTGCAGGACTGACAAAAGTTTCCCTCTGGACTTTCTTCTGGACCACCGGCATAGGTATACTTCCCATGACGATTCTTATGGTTATGCTGGGCGACAGCGTCATCATAATTCCTGTCTGGGTCTGGTTCATGCTGGCGGTTCTGATTATAGCTTTGTGGTATCTCAGAAAACGCAGGGTTTAATAATCACAAACCCTTGCCAACCAGGGATGAATATAAGGGGTAAATCATAGCACGACTTACCCCTTATTCATTCTCGAATGTGAAAATAGTTATTATGGCCTTTTAGTCCACGCTCGCCATTACTTTGCCGCAACAGAGGGGAACCTCCTGGCCTTTCTTGACATTCATATACTTGTTACAGATATCACAGATATAGGTGCAGTCATCAGGGGAAACCTGTTCAGACAGAACGGTCTTCCCTCCGGGTACTCCCTCAATGACAAATCTGGCAAGGTTCTGTTTTGTTGGAACAAACTCCCCGATGGGTGTCAGATTCTTTGTTTCCTTGACGCAGTCAATAAGAATCCGCCACAATGTTTCCATTGAATTCGTTTCTGATGTGTTTTCCGGTACAAACTCTACTACATTTTTGTCAATCGTAATTTTCATGAGACACCTCATCCATTCGTATTAAATTATCAGATCGATATACCGCTCCCTACCCAAAACTAGTAAAAATACCTAGAAAATGATACTATTAACATGAATACCTTAAGGTCAAGTTTTATCTGCAGCCCCCTTTAAAATCTTTACTTTTACCATGCCACCTGTAATTTTTATCATTTTGCCAAATCTTATCAGCTCGACTGAACCAATAGAGAAAAAGCCTCCTATCATAATTATAGGGGCACAAACCAAAATGATATACTCAGAGTTTTTTTTCATATGATCATTAACCAAAACTCTAAGCTCAATATGACCATTTTTTCAACGAATGAAACCAATCCTTCAGGCTGCTTTTTCCTTGACATTGCTCTATACCTACTTTAGACATCCAAGCCAGGCAAGTACCTTTATAACTGCACTGTAGTGTGTCTACTACTGGCAATAATTTCCTTTAATAATTCAAATACTTGCCAGCCAGAAACATTCTTCTTCACCGGATCGATCATGAAACGAGCTTCTCAATTTGCCCTTCTTGCTATTATTCTGCTGCTGCCAATTTATTCGGCAAAGGCTTCTGAGATCCGTGCCTTTCACAACATAAACCAGCTGCCATTCAAACAGATATACGGCCTTCCATCTCTTGACAACAGCCCGCTCACCGAGGCCGGAAAATTGCGGCTCAATTTCATTACCAATATCAGCAACACCTTTGATGTTTCAGTCGGCACAGATGAGAATATTGTGACGGACGCTGAAACATTACGAGCCAGCCTGATTTTAAGTTACGCGGTGAAAAATAATTGGCAGCTTGGTATTGAAGTGCCGTATGTCAGGCACAGCGGAGGGTTCCTCGACGATTTCATCTACGACTGGCATGATTTTTTCAGCATGCCTCAAAACGGCAGGACCAAAGAAAACAGCGACCAGATAGAGGTTTCCTACCTCTCGACTAAAGGGGCCTCATTTACTCTGAATGACTCCGGAGGCGGTGTGGGCGATATACGCATCAACAGCGCATATACCCTGCCATGGGGAAACAGGGCTCTTATTTTCAGTACAGAGCTGAAACTCCCCACCGGCGATTTTGACAAACTTACCGGAAGCGGAGGCCTGGATGTCTCTGCCGGCTTGACCATAAATGACCCGCATAGCCTGAGAAAATACAACATTACTCTTTTTGGCGGTCTGGCTGGAGTTTTTCTGGGCGATAGTGATGGGGAGATGTCCGTAATCCAGAATAACTTCGCCCTTGCAGCCAGGGCCGGGATCGGCTGGCAGGCCTCCCGCCTGATCCAGTTGAAACTGCAGATGGATGGGCAGACCCCACTTTATGACAGTGATATAAAGGAGATGGGTGACCCCACCTTACAGCTGGTTATGGGGGTAGGCCTGACTTTTACAGATGATGCCTATCTTGATATCTCCATTGCTGAAGACATAAACACTTGTACAGCTGCTGATATCGCCTTTCAGCTGGCTCTAGTTATTACTTACTGATGAAAAGAAGAACTTTCTATCTCAGCACCCTTTTCCTTCTTTTGGCCTGCTTCCTCCTTGCAGCATGCGGTGGCAGTGAACCAGCCACCTTAAGCGGAGAAAATATAATCTGCTTTGGAGATAGTCTTACTTACGGTACCGGAGCAGCGGGAAACAAGAGTTATCCGGCCCAATTATCTGCCATGATAGGCCAACCAGTCATAAATGCGGGAATACCAGGTAATACCACTGCAGATGGACTGGAACGGCTTGAAACCGACGTTCTGGAAAAATCACCCCGCATTGTCCTGATCACTCTTGGAGGCAATGATCTGAAAAGTGGTGTACGTAAAGATGTTGCCTTCATGAACCTGAAGACCATTATCGAGGCCATTCAGGCAGAAGGCGGACTGGTGGTACTGGGCGGGGTCAAGTTTATTATCCTGGATAAGGAATATGGCGAGATGTATAAAAAACTGGCTAAAGAAACCGATATTATCCTCATACCGAATATACTGAGCGGTCTCATCGGTAAAGACAAGTACATGAGCGACCCAATCCATCCTAATACCGCCGGATATGAAATCATGGCCCAAAAATTCCATAAGGCTATTAAACCCTATCTGTAAAGAGGAGAAAGGTTAAAGGCACTGAGGATTATGAAAGAACTGGGTGTTGAATGCTGGGCTTTAAATAAAGAATGCAGTCGACAGTTGGCAGTTGACAACCAAAGAAAAAAGATCAAAGAGGCAAGAGAAAAAAGATTAATACTGGAGTATCGAATTATAAATAGTAATTCATAATTCATAATTCATAATTCATAATTACATGGGCC
>JAAXQI010000154.1 GCA_012974315.1 Desulfobacterales bacterium
AGATGTGTATAAGAGACAGTAGATTTACAGGGACAGAAACTATCTCGGCATGGTTTGCATATCCTGCTCCTGCACAAGCAACATAATCGCCTACTTTAAACTCAGTAACATCATCACCAATTTCAATCACTTCGCCTGCACAGCTATAGCCTAAGGGTGAGTAGGCATCTAACTTTTTCATCACGGCACGATAGGTTTGCATTGGCCCTTGTTTTTTAAAAGTATCTATGGCATCCCGACGATGATTGCGGATAGCAATACGGTATTCCTCGGCAACTTTTTTTACTATCTTTACCAGTTCCTTGCGCCGCTCTTCGGTAAGCTGAGGAATATTAATGCGAATTACCTTGCCATCATTTATAGGAGTCAAACCCAGCCCGGATTTCAAAATCGCCTTCTCAATACTTGACATCACCTGGGGATCCCAGGGCTGAATAACAATCTGCCTGCTTTCAGGTATAGTCAGAGAGCCTACCTGGTTGAGTGGCATAGACGAACCATAGGTCTCAACCTTGATCCCGTCAAGAAGTGATAATGAAGCGCGGCCTGTACGAATTCTGGTCAACTCCGACTTAAAAGCCTCCAGGCTATCTTCCATTTTCCCAGCCATTTCCATTATAACTTCACTACTCATCATACTCTCCCTTCGGTTGTTAACCGGCTGTTAAGTACTTATCCGTTCTGGCATGTAAAAAATCATGCTGTTTCTTATTTGTGCACTATTGTGCCAACATGTTCGCCGCACATCGCCTTTTTAATGTTGGAGGGGATATTCATATTTAATACTATAAGCGGTTTATTATTATCCCGGGCTAAAGATATAGCAGCTGCGTCCATAACTCTAAGACCTTTTTGCAGGACATCATTATATGTTAAGGAATCAAATTTTACAGCATCAGGATTGGTGAGGGGGTCCATGTCATAGACTCCATCAACGCGGGTTGCCTTACAAACAACATCTGCCTCAATTTCCAGGGCCCGGATGACCGCTGCCGTATCAGTAGTAAAATAAGGGGTGCCTATTCCTGCAGCACAGACGACCACTCTTCCCTTCTCAAGATGCCGCATAGCGCGACGACGAATATACGGTTCACAGACACTGGGCATAGGGAAAGCAGACATGACCCTGGAGACTATACCATTGCGCTCCATGGCATCCTGCATTGCGAGGCTGTTAATAACCGTTGCCAACATTCCCATGTAATCTGCAGTGGATCTATCCATCCCCCTGGAAGCGCCTGCAACCCCTCTGAAAATATTGCCTGCCCCAATAACCAGGGCCACCTCCATACCAAGTTCTACAACCAGCTTTACTTCACCTGCAACATAGTTCAAAACATCGGTGCTGATACCAAAATCGGTATCACCCATCAAGGCTTCACCGCTGAGCTTCAAAAGTGCTCTTTTGTATTTTGTCGCCATATATTTTTCCCTTAAGAGTTACAGGTTACTATTTTAAGAACGAACACCTTTTTAGGCGTCAGCTCCTACCTGAAAGCGGGCAAATCTCTTGATTGTGATATTCTCCCCCATCTTGGCAATCAATTCATTGAGTAAATCCTGAATACTCAGATCGGGATTCTTGACAAATTTTTGTTCCAGCAGGCTGAATTCTGCAAAATACTTATCCAGCTTGCCTGTAACCATTTTTTCGGCAATATTTTCCGGCTTTCCAGAATCCATGGCCTGCTTCTTGTAAATCTCCGATTCCCTGGCAACCAGGTCTTCAGAGATATCTTCGCGCCTGACAGCAATAGGATTCATTGCTGCTATATGCATGGCAATCTCTTTGGCAAAATTCTGAAAATCATCTGTTTTGGCAACAAAATCCGTTTCACAGTCGACCTCAATCATGACTCCGAGTTTACCTCCGGCATGAATATAGGTCTGAACCATACCCTCACTTGTTGAACGGCCAGATCTTTTTTGCGCGACTGCCAATCCTTTCTGACGCAGAAAATCAATGGCCTTTTCCATATCACCCTCGGTTTCACCCAGGGCTTTCTTGCAATCCATCATCCCCGCATTAGTCTTATCACGGAGTTCTTTAACCATTTGACTTGTAATTTTCACGACTCTTCTCCTTTAAATACACACTATATCTAAAATGTTGAAAATTGATTGTTTTTATATTTGAACCTTCTCTCAACCTGAAGCCGCCTTTACTACTTGAGAGGGCGACACGAACATAAAACTTACTATTGTAACAGCTACAAATCTCAATGCAGTAAACAGTTTATGCTCTTCTGCTACTTTCGAGATAAGGACCTGAAAGCTTGTATTCTTCAGCAACAGCAGGACAAATCAATATGAAGGTAAATATATTTGCTCTGCAGACCTGAACTTTATGCCTCGTCTGCCGGGCTTTCTTCAACTTTTGCATCCTCTGGCTGGCTTACTTCAGCTTTTGCCTCCTCTGGCTGGCTTACTTCAGCTTTTGCCTCCTCAGAAACTTCCTCGGGATTCTCCGCCATTGCCTGTTCAACCATCTCTTCGACAACAGCATCCTTATCCTTCAACTGAGACCGGCCATCTAAAACAGCATCTGCAATCGCTGATGTGATTAACTTGATTGCCCTTATGGCATCATCATTTCCAGGGATAATGAGTGAAATACCATCAGGATTACAGTTGGTGTCAGCCAGGGCAATAACTGGGATGTGGAGCGTATTCGCTTCCTTGACTGCAATCTGTTCTTTATTAGGATCAATTACAAAAACAACAGATGGCAGGCTTCTCATATTCTTGATACCGCCAATATTCCGCTCGAGCTTAATCCGTTCCTTTTCCATCAGCAGTATTTCTTTTTTGGGGAATTTACTGATGGAGCCGTCTTCCTGCATTGCCTCAATACTCTTTAACCTGTCGACACTTTTCTTAATGGTCTGAAAATTGGTCAAAGTACCGCCAAGCCAGCGATGATTGATATAGTACATGCCAGAGCGAACAGCCTCTTCCTTGATAATAGTTTGAGCTTGGCGTTTAGTCCCTACAAAAAGAACAGAACCGCCTTTTGATGCTTCCTGGACAACATTCTGATAGGCTTTTCTGAACAAACCTATGGTCTTGTCAAGGTTGATAATATAGATTCCGTTTCGCGGCGCGAAGATATACGGCTTCATTTTTGGGTTCCAACGCCGCGTCTGATGACCGAAATGCAGTCCTGCCTCAAGCATTTGCTTTATGGTAATTCCTGACATACTTATTCCTCCAATTTTTGGTTTTTCCTCCACCCTTTACCCCGCCCCGTTAGAGGGGACCGAGAGGCCATGTTTCGTTAGGGTGTGTGTATTTAGAAGCTACAATAGCCTCCAGAATTTACAGGTCAACTGACCTAATTAAAACAAAACGAAGTTTTATACCATTTGTGGTGTCATTTTGCAAATGAATCTCGATTGTTTCATACTGTTTCCATCATTTGCGAATGAGCCTTCCCTGCCCAGCCATAACATACTTCAACCATTCAAAACCAAACTTCAACAGAGCCTCGTCATCATCAGCCAGAATCCTCCGAAGGGAACTTTCCAGCTTAAACTGGTCAAAGAGTTTATTCTCCTCTGCAAATGTTCGGAATCCATCTATATTATAACAGACCATGAAAGCCATCTGTTGCCTTGGCCCTCCAGCCCCTTCCCCCTGCCAGGGATTTCCTGCGAAGAGGGTGTCAATTTCAGCCCAGAGATCATTGAGTGCATTATAGTGTTGGACCTTTTGATCCTTAAGCCAGGTACTCACCGTCCATTCCTTTGCTTCCTGATGACCAAAACAGTATGGATGATGTGTTATAAAATAGTATTCTTTTGGCCTTCCCCTGCTTGGGGTTCGATCAACAGCCCGCTCCAGGGGATAGGTCCTGCAGGCAGTTGGTCGGTCTTCATACACAGTACAGCCGTTGTTATTCAGAAATGGACAGGAATGTTCCTCATTTTCAGCCATCATAAGCATTACAGCAGGGAAAAAAGGATGACTGGAAGCTCCCAGCCGTGTATGGCGACGCATGAACTCCTCAGAAGATATGGAAAGTCTATTTTTCAGCCTGATAATATCATAGGGATATAGTATCAAATCCAGTTTTCTACAGCATGACATGTAGCATTTGACATCCGGGCCGCAGCGGAATTGAAAAGCCGAGTTTTCCAACGGTTCCATGCCTTCAGGGAACTGTTTATCTATATCGTTCATCTTGGTCATATTTTACGGGGTACGGGGTACGGGG
>JAAXQI010000157.1 GCA_012974315.1 Desulfobacterales bacterium
ATTCTTTTGGGCATCTCATACCGAGTCAAGATTGACAATGGACATGTTGACCATTCACCAAAATAGAGCCAGTTCAATCAGGATTTATCTTTTTGTGCCTTAAATTCAAAAGCCCTGTCAACAAAATTTCCGGCCCACTGCGGTGTGGAGAGGGAATGGATGTGGGTATATAAAGCCAGGACATTTTTGTATACCAGCCCGTCTTTGTTGCCCATAAAACCGACGCCACGCTGCATTTCGAAAGCAAGATCCGCTTCAGATCCTTGCCAGGATAAAATCTCGCTGTAGCGAAATTCATGGCCCTTGATCCTTTCACCCTCTTCATAAAAGGGATTCCTGTTCCTCACCGTGAGTTCAGTGTAGCCATGAGCCTGGGGTTTTCTGTGCAGCCCGAACCGGATGGGAAAAACACCGGCAAGAGGATACTCCTCACCATCCAACAGAAGACTTTCACCAAGATAAATTAAACCGCCACACTCGGCATAGATCGGCAACCCCGATTCAGCTGCAAATTTCACGGACTGCTTGAATGAGCTATTCTCTGCCAGCCGCCTGGCACTGGTTTCCGGAAATCCTCCACCGATATAAAGACCGTCAAGTTCCGGCAATTTTTCTGCGGTCATGGCATTAATCTCTATGAGTTCAGCGCCCTCTTCAATTAAAGATTCGAGGTTTTCAGGATAATAAAATTGAAAGGCTGCATCCTTAAGAACTCCAATGCGAACTCTTGCAGAAGACTCCAGGGGTATTGACCCTGTCTCTGTCTCAGGCATGCCAATATCTGCCATGAGATCCTCGATGGCTTTAAGGTCGAGGTATTTTTCAGCCATGTCCGCAAGCAAAATAGTTGCCTGGTCAGACCCCTCGTGCTCCTGGTGAGGCGTCACTCCCAGGTGTCGCTGGGGAAAAATGTCTGTTCTGGAACGGTGTATTGCCCCCACAACCGGTATACCGGTATAATGTTCCACTGACTGCCGTACTATGGATTCATGCCTGGCAGTACCCAGCCTGTTTAAAACAACTCCCTTGATCATGACCCGGGGATCTAGTTTCTGGCAGCCAAGAACCAGGGCGGCCACTGTGCGGGTTGTCTTGGTACAGTCAACCACGAGGAGCACCGGCAGCTTTAATTCAACAGAAAGTTCTGCCGTACTGTACGCACCTTCAATATTAACCCCGTCGAACAAACCTCTGTTGCCTTCAATAATTGCGATCTCTGCATTATCAGAATGCAGTCCAAAAGAGTGCCTGATTACTTCAGAGTCCATCAAATAGGGATCAAGGTTATAACATGGTTGACCGGCAGCTAACTGCATCCAGCCGGCATCAATATAGTCGGGACCTTTTTTAAATGGCACAACCTTGCGCCCCTGCCTGGCATACGCAGCCACCAAACCGACTGCCACCACACTTTTCCCGGATCCGCCGCTTAAACCGGCAACTATTATTCCCTTTGTCATATTCTAATTTACCTTTTGCTTCGTTAACTATGTGCGGTGTGTGAGGCGTGAGGGGTGAGGAGTGAGACGTACGATTTTATTTTTATCATTTTTTTCTCACACCTCATCTTTATCCTTACACCTTATACCTCTGTCAATCATCAGCCGTCTCGTATGCTGATAAACCGAACACCCCTTCTTTAACCTTTTACCTTTTTCCTGTTTTTTACTCCTCACCCCTCACCCCTCACGCCTCACTCCTCACCCCTCACGCAAAAAATCTTTTCCCTTGCGCCCTGTGCCTTTAACCTTTAACCTTTTACCTATCTGTTACATAATCTCCAGCTCAAGCTTCCTTAACTCCTTAACCTGATCACGCAAAGCCGCCGCTTCTTCAAAAGCAAGAACTTTGGCTGCCTTATGCATTTCCGCTTCCAATCTCTTAATATCTCGACGCAGATCCTGCAAGCTGTGATATTCAACCTCGTTTTCAGCAGTTCCAGCGGCTACCGTGACATAGTCCTTTTCATACACAGAGGCCATAATATCTTTAATACTGGAGCGCACGGTTGCAGGAGTAATGTTGTGATCCATATTATATTTCTCCTGTAGTATTCTTCTTCTATCCGTCTCTTCAATCGTTCGCTGCATGGAGCCGGTTATTACATCAGCATAGAGTATCACCAGACCGTCAATATTTCGCGAAGCCCTGCCACAGGTCTGCATCAATGAGCGATCACTGCGTAAAAAACCTTCCTTGTCAGCATCCAGTATTGCTACCAGGGAAACCTCGGGTATATCCAGTCCTTCCCGGAGCAAATTAATGCCGATCAGCACATCATATTCACCTTGCCGAAGTTCCCTGATAAGCTCCATACGTTCCAGTGTTTTAATATCTGAATGGAGGTATCGAACCCTGACTCCCAGGTTTTCATAATATTCCGTCAAATCCTCTGACATTCTTTTTGTAAGGGTCGTAACCAGGACAGCCTCTTTCTTTTCACTCCGCAGACGGATTTCAGCCAGAAGATCATCCACCTGGTCCCTGGCAGGCCGGACTTCAATAACAGGATCAATGAGCCCGGTGGGCCTTATGATCTGCTCAACAATTCTGCCCTCGGCATGGTCCAGCTCAAAATTTCCCGGTGTTGCCGAAACATATACGGTCTGATTCGTGCGCTCTTCAAACTCTTCGAAACGCAGTGGCCTGTTATCCAGGGCAGATGGCATCCTGAAGCCGAATTCCACCAGGGTTTTCTTGCGTGAGCGGTCCCCCCGATACATACCGTGAAGCTGTGGCACGCCGATATGGCTCTCATCAATAAAAAGGATAAAATCATCCGGATAGTAATCCAGCAAAGTTGGCGGCGGCTCTCCCGGCTTGGCACCTGTCAGGTGCCGGCTGTAATTCTCAATGCCGCTACAGTAACCAAGCTCTTCAATCATCTCCAGGTCAAACATGGTTCTCTGTTCCAACCGCTGAGCCTCGACCAACCTGTTTTCTTTTTCAAATACGGCCAACTGCTCCTTCAACTCCTCCTTGATTGTACCCATGGCAATCTGGAGCCGTTCCCTGGAGGTTACAAAGTGACTTGATGCAAAGACAGTCAACTCGGCAACCTGACCTAAAACTAAACCTCGCAGCGGATCAATAAAGGATATGGATTCAATGGTATCTCCGAAGAGGTCAACCCGAATGGCACTGTCCTCCTCATAGGCTGGAAATATTTCCACCACATCACCCCGCACCCTGAAAGTACCCCGGTGAAACGAAATATCATTTCGTTCATAGAGCATATAGACAAGACGCCTCTGTATCTCTTCCCTGGGGTACTCCTCCCCTGCTTTTAAAAACAGGTGCAGATTCCTGTATTCTTCAGGTGAACCAAGGCCGTAAATACAGGATACAGACGCGACAATAAGAACATCGCGCCGGGTCAGGAGAGAACGGGTTGCAGAGTGGCGCATCTTGTCAATGGCATCATTTATGGACGAATCTTTTTCTATATAGGTGTCTGATTGGGGGATGTATGCTTCAGGCTGATAATAATCGTAATAGGAAACAAAATATTCTACGGCATTCTCTGGAAAAAGCTCCTTGAATTCAGAATAGAGCTGGGCTGCCAGAGTTTTATTGGGCGCAATGACAAGGGTCGGTTTTTGCACCTCTTCAACGACTTTTGCAATCGTAAAGGTCTTGCCGGAACCGGTGACCCCCAATAACACCTGTTTAGGGAATCCTGCCTTCATTCCTTCTGATAGCAGTTTAATGGCCCTTGGCTGGTCCCCTGCCGGAGTAAAAGAAGATTCTATTTTAAAAAGCTTTTCCATAATGAATATCCGGCCCCAAAGACCCGGTTTAAAACTTCCCCTTGAAGAGGTTTTCACTCACGCAGTTACAGGCACAAAGTGACAAAGGCACAGAGGCACAGAGTTTTCCATCTGAAAACTCGCATCCAGTCTAATGTTTTCCTGATTCTTTCCCAATTTACCCAATTTAAGAATTTTCCAAAACGCACCCAACAGTATCAAATACTCTGTCACTTTGTGCCTCTGTGCCTTTGTCACTCTGTGCCTCTATTAACCTTTTTTCCAGGGAATCAGCATGGGGACTCTTTTTCGATACTGAAGATATGGTTCCCCAATCTCGAAAATCAGCTTTTTTTCTTCCAGAAATGTACCAATAATTATATATGCAGTCAGTATTATCTTTGTGACCAGCGACACATCGGATATCGGACCAAATGCCCAGACGAGAAGGATTGCACCGCTGTACCAGGGATGTCTGACATATTCAAGGA
>JAAXQI010000180.1 GCA_012974315.1 Desulfobacterales bacterium
CTATACATGTTGAGTTGTGAATGATTCTTAAAAGGTCAAGATGTATGGTGGATATGTTGAGTCAGAAAATGAAAACCAAAACTCAAGATGTTGGCAAGAAATCTTGACTCTTTAAGAAGGAGAAATTTTTACTTATTATTTCTTCCAAAAGATATGCCAAGTTTCCTCATACGGCCCCTTAGGGTTCCAGGATTAATGCCTAGCAGATCTGCTGCTCCCTTTTCTCCCTCAACTCTACCCCTGGTAATCTCCAGCACCTTGCGAATATGATTTGTGGTTACCTGGTCGAGGTTGCAAGACTCATTGTCTTTTGAAACAAATACCGAAACCATTTCAGATTTTTCCTTTGGGGCCAGTTCGTCAAAGGAAAGCGGCTCTTCTCTGTGAAGGATTATGGCGCGTTCCACTGCATTTTCCAGTTCGCGTACATTTCCGGGCCAATGATGGGCCAACAGTTGGTCGTAGGCATTCGGGGCAAGAGTTGGTATTGAAGTCAGCTGTAATTCGCGAGATTTTTTCTGGATAAAATGCTGGACAAGGCCCGGAACATCTCCGCTTCTTTCCCTGAGAGGCGGGATATAAATGGGGAAGACATCAAGCCTGAAGTAAAGATCTTCCCTGAACGTTCCTTCTCTGATCATTGCATCCAGATCCCGGTGCGTTGCTGCAATGACCCTTATGTCAACCTCTATCGGATCAGTGCCTCCGACTCTTTCTATTTCCATTTCCTGCAATACTCTCAGTAATCTCACCTGGGCTTCAGGTGAAAGTTCGCCAATCTCATCCAGGAATATGGTGCCGCCATTGGCCCTTTCAAATCGTCCCCGTTTCTGGTCAATGGCACCGGTAAAAGCTCCTTTCTCGTGGCCGAAAAGTTCACTGTCCATAAGTGTTTCCGGGATGGCGCCACAGTTTACCTTAATGAAGGGCCCATCCCGCCTCTGAGACGAATTGTGAATTGCTGCAGCAATAATCTCCTTACCCACACCTGTTTCTCCCTGTAAAAGGACCGGGCTCGAAAGAGTTGCGACACGCCGGACTTTATCCATCACATCCTTTAAGCCAAAATCAGCACCGATAATCTCACTGCCGCTGATTTTTTGAAGCTCTTCCTGGAGGTATCGGTTGTCATCTGCCAGAAGATCCTTTAGTTCAAGAAGTTCACTGAAGCGGCGGCTGTTGGACAGGGCAATAAAGAAGGGTTGCTTTAACTGCTTCATAAGTCTCATGTGTTCTTCATTGAATTTGTCCCAGCCTTCAGCCCAGAGAGAGACAGACCCAATCCAGTGACCTTCCACGATCAGGCGAACATTTATTACCGAGGATTTGCCTTTTCCCATGGCCTTGAGAATCGGTTTTGCAATAGGATGCTCTTCCGCACGGTTTTCGATAAAATCCCCCAGTTGGTTTACATCTTCCAATATGGCCCTTATTTCAGGAGGATAATGTGCCTGAAAATTAACGAGGCGCCCACCAGACTTGTCAGCGTGAATATTAAGAGTGATGGTGCCCTTCTCGGGGTCATAGAAATTGAGGGACGCTTCCTCTGCCGGTATATAATCCTGCAGGAATAACAAGCTTTGCCAAAGGGCTTTTTCTATATTGAGACTTCCGCATATCCGCGTCGTGGCTTCCCAGAAAAAATCCCTGTCATAAAGCTTGAGTTCACTACGGTGTTTGAGGGTGTTGGACAATGCAATCGCAAACGGCTCGCTTAACAAAGAAATCAAGTTTGCGTGTTCCTGGGTAAACATTCCTTCGCCTTCGGAACCCAACACTATCAACCCAAGTTTTTGCTCTCCTATTTGAAGAGGCAGCAATATGATAGAACTTAAATCAACTTTATGAAACTGCATCATCTCCTTACCCATTGGCAAGGCGTTTATATCTTCAAAGAGATAAACTTTTTGCGGTGTCTTACTGTAATAACTTAATGCCCGATCTTGTGCTTTTGGAGAGAGCGGTGTCAGCAAATCAACACTTTTCCCCCCTGTAGAGTCCGCAATCGCAATAGTCCTATTTGATTGCAAATCTTCACTGTAATGCTCAAGAAACATTATGCTTACTGGCATCTCCTGCTGCAGAAACTGCAACGTTGAAAACATTGCTTCTTCAATCTCCAGGCTGCTGCAAATCCGCATGGTTGCTTCCCAGAAAAAATTCCTGTCATAAAGTTTGAGCTCATTGCGGTGTTTAAGAGTGTTGGACAATGCAATTGTAAAAGGATCCCTTAGCAATGAAATCAAACGGGCATGTTCTGTATTTAATTTTTCTTCTCCTTCAGTAATGCAGACCAGATGACCAACTATAAGTTCTTCTGACTGAAGAGGCATGACCATCAGGGAGGTGCATGGGACATCATGAAATTCAAGCATTTCCCGGCTTATTCCACAGGTGTCTGGTGTTTCAGAAATATACACACCATGAGATTCTGTCATTTCTTCATGGGCGCAATTTCTTGCTTCTTCTGAAAGAGGCGTCAGGTAATCCACTGAAAGGCATTCTGTGGCAGTGGCCACTGCTATGGTCCGCATTGCATTCTGGGTTTCGTCAAATCGCTGCAGTATGAGCCTGTCCAATGGTATTGATTTGCGAAGGAACTGGAGGCAGGAGCCCAATGCCTTTTCAATTTCCAGGCTGCCGCAGATCCGCATGGTCGCCTCGCGGAAAAAATCATTGTCATCAATATGCATTTCAATCCCTCCAGTGGTATCGCTTTTATACGACGAAGTATGTATCCGTCGTATTTATCAGTTTAGCATAGTTCTGTGAAATATGATAGCGGCATCTGTCATATTTCACAGATATGGGATAGGGCTGTATTCCGTTTGAATGTTCATTTTGATGTAACTAATTAAAATAACAGTAAATATAACTTTTTATTTCAAATTGGCACGCAAGTTGCGTTATGAGGGACTGAAACTGCAGCACAAAACTGAAACCTTATTGGAGATTATTCAGATGATATGGATGGAGTTTATCAAAGTTCAGACAGCGCGGTCGAATGTTGCCGCAAAGCTAAAGGACTTTGTTCTGGAATGTAAACAATGCAAAGGATTACTGGATGCCAAAGTATTTGTTCATGCAGTGGTTGAAGATTGTTCACTCTGCCTGCTTTGGAAAACCGATAAAGCTGAACCCAGCGGGAGCAGCCTTGGTTTGCACCTGAGTAATACTTTAAAGAAATACGGACTGGTTGACCACTCTGTGTGGGTGGAAAGAGAAGAAATAGAGGAGAAGATGTCATGAAAGGGAATCATTTACTAGTTGGATTCAAAAAGCTATTTCATAAAAGAATGCCAACAGTATTAACGCTGCTGTTCCTGTCAATCCTGATCGGCACAATTGTTGGTTTATCAGGGACCATTAAGGCAGAAAAGGAACGAATTACATCCGAAAAAATGGCAGCAGTCGCAACAGAACGGGCACCAGTCAATGTTGTTCTGTTTGATGTTGTTCCAACGACTATAGAAGACCGGATCAATCTGCCCGGGGTTATTGAGCCATGGGAAAAGTTAAGTGTACTGGCCAAGATCCACGGCACTGTGGTTAAAGTTGAGGCCAGTGAAGGGCAAACTGTCTCACAAGGTGCATTCCCGCAATGTTGACATGGCATCGGCATGAAGTGCTCTTTCGTATTCAGTTCATTGCAGGTAAAAACCAGTAAGGCTGCATTGGAAAATGCGGAACTCATGCTTTCGCGCTGCACAATAAAAGCTCCAATTTCCGGAGTGATCAGGCGCCTGGACGCCACGGAAGGGTTGCTGCTGAGTGTCTCTGATCCTGTGGCGGAAATTCTGCAGGTTGACAGAGTAAAGGCAGTTGTCGGTATACCAGAGTCCGATGTGGCACTGGTAAGAAATATTAAAGAAGTACACCTGACCATTCAGGCACTTGATAACAAGGAAGTAGTCGGGCGCCATCATTTTCTTGCCGGTTCACCGGAAAGCGGTGCCAGGCTCTACAGGCTGGAGTTGGCCATTGATAATGAAGACAACCTTATTATGCCCGGCATGTTTTTCAGGGCGAAATTAGTAAAAAGGGTCATCACTGATACAGTTGCCGTGCCGCTGTTTACAGTCATTAAAAGAGAGAGCGAGCAATTCGTCTTTGTTGAAGAAGATGGTGTGGCTATAAAGCTGCCGGTCGAACTCGGAATCATGGAAGAATGGCGGGTGCAGATTACAAAAGGACTTTCTCCGGGCAGCCGTGTTGTTGTAGAAGGACACCGGGATATTGATCACGGCCATAAATTGAATACTGTTCGAGTGATCGAGGATCTCAGGGAGGCGCTGTTATGATTATCTCTGATACCGCTGTTAAAAAATCTATTACGGTGATGGTGCTTGCTGTGATCATCATTGTTTTTGGGGTCTACAGTTACCGGGTGCTGCCAAGGGAAAACGAGCCAGATATTACCATCCCTTATGTATTTGTTTCAACAAGTTATAAAGGTGTTTCGCCAACCGATATTGAGACCTCAATCACCATTGAGATAGAGAAAAAGTTAAAAGGACTCGATGGTGTAAAAAAAATCCAGTCTGTCAGTTCGGAAGGGCTCTCCTCAATAAATATCGAATTTATCACCGGCACTGATATTGACCAGGCTCTCCAGGATGTCAAAGATAAGGTGGATGAAGCAAAGGGTGAGCTTCCTGCTGACCTGGAGAACGATCCGTCCGTCTTTGAGGTGAATCTTTCTGAAATGCCGATTGCTGTCTATTCTCTTTCCGGTACTTGCGGCCTTCCCTGCCTGAAGGATATTGCCGAGGATTTAAAAGATGATATTGAAGCTGTTGCAGGTGTTCTGGAGGCAGAGGTTACCGGTGGACTTGAGCGTGAAATAAGAGTGGAGGTCATTCCGGATAAACTTGCCTTCTATGGAATGTCTATCTCCTCCTTTCAGGAAAAACTTTACAGCGAAAATCAGAATATCTCGGGTGGTGCGATTCGCATGGGCGACGGCCGTTTCCAATTGCAGGTACCCGGGGAGTTCAAGAGTCCGGGTGAAATATACTCACTTGTTCTGGGCACCCACAACGGCCAGCCGGTCTATCTGAAAGACCTGGCAGTGGTTATTGACGGCTTTAAGGAAGAAGCCAGCCGATCCAGGCTCGATGGTAAGGCTGCGGTCAGTATTGCGGTTAAAAAACGTTCAGGCGAAAATATTATTGCGATCAGCAAAGAGGTTGATGGGTTGATCGAACAGGCAAAACCGACCTGGCCCGGCAGCACTGAAATAGTAAAGGTTATGGATAAGGCCAGTGACATTGAAGGAATGGTGGCTGACCTGGAGAACAATATCCTCACCGGTCTGCTTCTGGTCGTGGTGGTGATCTTTTTTGCCATGGGGCTTCGAAATGCAATTATGGTGAGTATGGCGATACCATTTTCCATGTCCCTTTCATTCACAATTCTTCATTTAATGGGTATCTCCCTCAATGTGGTGGTTCTTTTCAGTCTTACATTGGCTCTGGGAATGCTTGTGGATAATGCCATTGTGATTATTGAGAACATATACCGTTATATGGAGCAGGGTGCCCCTCGTATTGAGGCGGCCATGCGGGCAACTTCAGAGGTGGCATATCCGGTGATCGGCTCCACCCTGACGACCTTGGCGGCTTTTTCTCCTATGCTGTTCTGGCCTGGAATTATGGGTGAGTTCATGGGGTACCTGCCATTGACTCTGATCGTCACGCTGACATCGAGCCTCTTTGTGGCCATGGTGATCAATCCGGCCCTGGCCTCGATGTTTATGAAAGTCAAGGATTCTGGCCAGCGAAAGGAACTATCCGTTGAAGAAATCACTGCAGCCGGAGAAAAGCCGGTTGAAATTAAAGGACGTTTTTTAAAAGGGTATTCCAGGGTTTTGCATTTTTCCCTGCAAAGGCCCATCAGTGTCGTCATGATAGCCTGTGCCATTCTTATCCTGTTGTTTCAGGGGTGGATGCTTGCTGTCGGGTTGGAAAAACCCGTTGAGTTTTTTCCGGATCTGGAGCCCAAGTCAATATATGTGAATGTGGAGCCGCCCGAAGGGGCTGACCTTGAATATGTTGACCGGCTGATAAAAAGAGTGGAAGTGGCAATTACCGGTGCTGACCAGAACATGTCGGCTGCTGATTCAGATACAGCAGAAATGTATGATGTTGCATATGTGTCCAAGGAACACAGGAAAGCTGATGGCAGCATTTTTATGGGCCCAAGTGATCTTGGCAATATCAAAAATATATATACCAAGGCGGTAACCACACCCGGATCCGATGCCATGTTCAGCCCCAACACCCCGAACAATATCGGTGTGCGATTCATTGATCTTGAGGAACGGAACCGTTCTTCCAATGAAACAATGGATGAAATACGAAAGAGGGTGGCTGGCATTCCTGGAGCTAAAATAACCATTGCCATGGCTGAAGAAGGGCCGGCAACCGGTTCGCCGATCAATATTGAAATCGCCGGCGATGAAATGATTGTTCTTGGCAAACTGTCCAAGCAGGTTAAAGAAATTATAACCAAAATTCCCCATGTAGTGGATGTGCGCGATGACTACAGTGAGGGAACCCCTTCAATACGGGTGGTTATAGACCGCCAGAAGGCAGCACTTTTCGGCCTGACCACTGATATGATCGGCTTTGCCTTGAAAACAGCCTATAATGGCCTGGATGTATCATCCTTCCGTGAGGGTAACGAGGATTACGATATAACCGTGCAGCTCTCGGAAGAGGACAGACGTTTGACCGATGTTCTGCACGAGTTAATGATCTCTGTTCCAAGTGGTGAAATGGTTCCTCTCTCAACCCTGGCAGATATTGAGTATACCGGAGCCATCGGTGATATTGTCAGGATCGACAACCAGCGGGTGGTAACTGTTAAGGCAAATGTTGATGAAACCAAAATGCCGGGTCCGGTTGCCAGGGCACAGGCAGAGAAACTGATAAAGGACTTGCCTCTGCCCTCTGGCTATGCAGTAAAATTTACCGGCGAAATGCAGGAGCAGAAGGAATCAGAGGATTTTCTGGCCAAGGCATTTATCGTTGCCCTGTTTCTGATCTTTTTCGTTCTGGTGAGCCAGTTTAATTCCGTTACCAAGCCCCTTATCATAATGACGGCGGTTATACTTTCGCTGGGCGGTGCATTCCTGGGATTAGCAGTATTCAGGCAGCCTTTCGGCATAATCATGACAGGTGTGGGCGTTATCTCCCTGGCAGGTGTCGTGGTGAATAATGCCATCGTCCTTATTGATTACATAGACAAATTGCGGGACCGCGGCATGGAAGTCCGAGAAGCTGTAGTAGCCGCAGGAGCTACGCGGCTGCGCCCGGTTATCCTGACGGCAATAACCACTATTCTTGGCCTTCTGCCCATGGTTACCGGTGTATCGTTTGACTTTCATAATCTTGCAATTTCATGGGTGAGCGAATCCAGCCAATGGTGGAGTTCAATGGCAATAGTTGTGGTTTTCGGACTCATGATTGCCACTTTTCTGACTCTGGTTGTTGTACCTACCCTTTATTCATTCTTTGAAGATTTGAAGGGAATGAGAAAAAGGGTTGTCAGACGGATTCAGCAGTTGGTTACGAGAACTGCCGGGATAAGTGGAGGTGTTGAAAATGAAAGCAGGTAGAATAAAAAAGACAACGCTGTTAAAATTTTTATTACTGGTGGTGATCATT
>JAAXQI010000147.1 GCA_012974315.1 Desulfobacterales bacterium
TACTCACTTTTGATGCAAAATTTTTTTTATGCTGCTTTTAAATCTGCAACTCGTCATATCCCAACCTGCACGGGCCGGTCACTTCAGTGTACCGGTGCATAACATCTCCATGGAGTTTGACCTTGAAACAAATTCCTTCAAGGCAAATTCCCGTATAGAACTGCCGGCCGGTTTAGGCCTTGAACTGGACCTCTCTCACCTGAATGTATCCCAGATCGCCGTCAATGGTCAACTGGGAGAAACACCTCTGGATGGTTATTATCTCGACATTCATGAATCTACTGAAGATCAGGAGATTTTTATTGCTTATGGCCTGAAATCCCCACCTGATTCTGCTCCGTACAGCTTGATCAGCGTGGCAGGCATAACACTTTCAGGCAATTGGCACCCTATTGCTGGTCGTGAAATGATCTTCAAGCTGACAGCACTTATCCCCACCAACTTTGAGGCAATCTCCGAAGCCGAGGAGATCATTACCTTTCTAATAGACAATAAGAAACAGGTAACCTTTCGTTTTCCATATCCCCTGTTTGGTATTAATTTTGCCGCAGGTCCTTATAGTATAACCCGGGAAAGATTTGGTGAAGATAAAGAGTTGTTTGCCTATTTTTTTCCAGAGGACCAGGAGTTGGCAGCTGAATACCTGGAAAAGGCCAGGAAGTACCTTGGACGATATGAGAAAATGATTGGCCCTTATCCATACAATCGCTTCTCTATTGTTGAAAACAGGCTGCCTACAGGCTTTGCCATGCCAACCTATACCCTCCTCGGTCAATCTGTGGTGCGGCTGCCATTTATCGTTGACACTTCCCTGGGACATGAAATCCTGCATGGTTGGTTTGGCAACGGAGTTCGAATGTCTCCCAGGGAAGGCAACTGGGCTGAAGGGTTGACAACCTATCTTGCTGATCAAGCCTTTGCTGCAGATAAGGGCGAAGGAATACCATACAGAAAGGAACAGCTGGTAAAGTATCAAAGTTATGCCAGGCCTGATTTGAACATTACCCTTCGCGATTTCAGCAATGCTGGTCATGGAGACAGTAAAGGCCGCCCTGCCCGTGCAGTCGGTTATAATAAGTCCTCAATGTTTTTTCATATGCTGCAAAACAAGGTTGGATCTGATGTGTTCACAAGGTCCCTGCAAGACTTCTATAAACGCTTAAAGTACAAGACTGGTGGCTGGTCTGACCTGCAAACTAGCTTTGAAAATATTTCTGGCACTGAGCTGAACGATTTCTTTTCTCAGTGGCTTGACAGAAATGATGTCCCGGAACTTTTAATTAAGCAGCCTGGAATCAGAAATAACGACGGCTACCCGATGCTTCATTTCAATATTGTGCAAAAAAATGAGACTCCCTATATATTGGAACTACCTGTTATTATTAAAACATTAACAGAAGAAATCCATAAAACTCTCTCTGTAGCTGATTCCAGCTCCACCTTTGAAATACCTCTGACATCTATTCCAGATACGATCATTATCGATCAAGGCTATGATATAATGCGCACGTTGGCCCCGTCCGAACTGCCTGCCACCTGGTCATGGTATTTGGGGGCTGCTAATAAAATAGCCATTCTGCCTTCTGAAAAAGATCGCACCCTTTACAAATCTTTTTTGGAGCAATTAGAATCAAATGAAGTTCGTGTCCTGTTGCAGGATGAGGTCAGTGACAAAGACCTCTCTGAAAATTCCCTGCTTTTTCTTGGAACGAAAAGCAGGATAAGCCGCTCTCTTTTCGCCATTACGAACCATCCTGCAGGTGGCTTTACCCTGGACGTGAGAAAGAACCCCTTGAATGCTGGTCAGGCAGCAGTCCTTGTTACCGCTGCAAACGAAGGACAGGTTGAAAAAGCAGCTGCAAAACTTCGCCATTATGGGAAATACAGTTACCTCACGTTTAAAGACGGCCGCATTCAGGATAAAAAAATAGCTAAGACAGATACTGGACTGCAGGTTCAACTTCCCAGCCTGCCAACCGGCATTGAAACGAGCAAGTCCAGAACTTTTAATGATATCATTGCCAAGTTATTGCCATACCAGGTTATATATATTGGGGAAGGCCACACCAGTTATGAGGACCATTTACTACAGCTGGAAATTATCAGAGCCCTCTATAAAGATGACCCAAACCTGGCCATCGGCATGGAAATGTTTACCAGGGCAACGCAGCCAATTCTTGACCAGTATCTGAGCGGGGAATTGGACGAAAAATCATTTCTCAAGGAATCACATTATTTTAAAATGTGGCGTTTTGATTACCGGCTGTACCGGGATATCATTAATTTTGCCATACACAACAAACTCCAGCTTATTGGATTGAACCTTGAAAAGGATATTGTCAGCCAGGTCTTCAAGAGTGGGGGGCCAAACAGTTTGCCTGATGATGACATCAGCAGTTTACCTGCAAACAGGAAACTTGATATTCCCGGTTATCGGGAGAGGATTGAGACCGCCTTTATGATGCATGCAGGGCAGGAACAAAATGGCGATTTCAGCGGCTTTTTTCAGGCCCAGGCATTATGGGATGAAACCATGGCCGAAACAATAGTTGATTATCTCGAAATGCACCCGGATGCGCGCATGGTGATCATTGCCGGCCGGGGCCATGTTGACAAGGCCAATGGTATCCCTCCCAGGGTATCGCGCCGCCTGCCGGTCTCCCAGGCTGTTGCGATTAACAGCACCGGTTCAACTACTGAGTCGGAAACTGCTAATTTTATCTTCTTTTCTCCATCGGCAAGCCTTTCCCCTTTCCCGTTGCTTGGTGTCATGCTTGAGGATACTGAAGATGAAGAAGGGGTCCTGGTTACAGCCCTCAATCCAAAGGGGCAGGCAAAAGAAGCCGGCATCAGAGAGAAAGACATTATCATGGCCATTGATTCCGAACCGGTTAATGACATGGAGGATGTCAAGATTGTCATGCTCTATAAGGAAAAAAGTGATGCTGTAAAGGTGAAAATCAAACGGCCAAAATTCTTTGGGAACAAGTTGGTGGAAGTGGAAGTAAACCTGAAAAGCCCAGGCAAGCATGGCCATATGAATAAGAATTAATCAGCCCCATTGATCGCTTCAGCAATGCGCACAGCCTGGACCGTTTTTTCTACATCATGAACTCGCAGGATTGACACACCTTTGGCTGCACAGAGTGCGGAAACTGCAGCAGTTGCCACATCCCTTTTATCCACTTCCGTGCCTAAAAGTTTACCGATAAACGCTTTACGTGAATGCCCAATGAGTACCGGGCATCTCAACTCGGAAAATTCCGTTACCCGCTTAAGAATGCTGAGATTGTGCTCAACTGTTTTACCAAACCCGATTCCCGGGTCTATAATAAACCGTTTTGCCGAAACACCGTTTTCCGCTGCCCAGGCAAGCCTCTCCTTAAAAAAATCCTTAATCTCAGCTACCACATCATCATAGTGGGGATCAACCTGCATATCGGAGGGGGTACCCTTCATATGCATAATGATAACCGGGACTCCGCTTTCACGGACCAGGGAAATCATGTCCTGATCAAATCGCAGCGCACTGATATCATTTATAATATCTGCCCCTTCATCCAGGGCCTTTCTGGCTACTTCAGCTTTAGTTGTATCAATGGATATGGGAATGGTAGCCCGTTGGCGGATCAGGCGAATTGCAGGTAAAACCCTGGCCAGTTCATCTTCAATGCTGACTGGCTTGGCAAAAGGTCGGGTGGATTCACCGCCCACATCGATGATGTCGGCACCGGATTCCACCATGATATCAATCTGGGCAGCAAAAGTACTGTTGCTAAAAAAACGGCCCCCATCAGAAAAGGAATCCGGAGTGACATTCAGAATTCCCATGACCAGGACTTTGCTGCCTAATTCAAGCCGCATGGTTCTCAGGTTTTATGTTGGAAAAAAATTATTCTGTGGCTTCTTGATCTGATCCAGCTTCTGCACTTTCTGATCCAGCTTCCGGGACATCTGTCTCTGCAGCCTGTTCCTCAACCGGCTGCACATCTTCAGTGGACTGACTCTGCGTTTCTGTCCTGGTGCCCGGCTTGACGGCCTCAATAATGTTCTGAATATCCTCCAAAACGATGGTCTCTTTTTCCAACAGGGCATGGGCCATATCATGCAGAACCTGAAGATTGTCGGCGAGAAGCTTTCGTGATGTATTATTGGCTGATTCCACCAGATCCTTTACTTCTTTATCAATACGGACGGCGGTATCTTCACTGTAGTCGCGCTGCTGGCCGATATCCCGGCCCAGAAAAACCTGCTCTTCCTTTTTACCATAAGTAAGAGGCCCCATACCACTCATTCCCCACTCGCAGACCATCTTTCTGGCCAGGGTGGTGGCCTGCTCTATGTCATTACCCGCTCCGGTTGTGATATCATCAAAAACAAGACTTTCCGCTGAACGGCCACCCAGAAGAATGCATATCCTGTTGATCAAATACTTTTTCGAATGGGTATGTCTTTCCTCTGTGGGAAGTTGCATGGTAAGTCCAAGCGCCCTGCCCCTGGGAATAATGGTAACTTTATGGATGGGATCGGTATTGGGCAGCAAGATAGCGACCAGGGCATGGCCGGCCTCATGGTAAGCGGTAACTTCTTTCTCTTTATCGGTGATGATCATGCTGCGCCGTTCAGCGCCCATCATAACTTTATCCTTCGCCTGATCAAGATGGGCCATGGTAACCTTATCACCCCCACCGCGGGCTGCCAGCAGAGCTGCCTCGTTGACCATGTTCTCAAGGTCGGCCCCGGTAAAACCAGGGGTTCCCCTGGCAATAATCGGCCATTCGATATTATCAGCCACTGCTGTTTTACGGCCATATACCTCCAGTATTTTCTCACGCCCCCTGACATCCGGTATGGGTACAATAACCTGCCTGTCAAAACGACCGGGCCGAAGCAATGCCGGATCAAGAACGTCCGGGCGGTTCGTAGCCGCGACAATAATTACCCCATCACTTGACTCAAAGCCGTCCATTTCAACCAGCAGCTGATTCAGGGTCTGTTCCCGCTCGTCATGACCACCACCAAGGCCTGCTCCACGGTGCCTGCCCACAGCATCAATCTCATCAATAAAGACAATACAGGGTGCGTTTTTCTTGCCCTGAACAAAGAGATCACGGACCCGGGAAGCACCGACACCGACAAACATCTCGACAAAATCAGAACCGCTGATGGTGAAAAATGGAACTTCTGCTTCACCTGCAATTGCCTTGGCTAAAAGCGTCTTGCCAGTACCAGGAGCCCCTGCGAGAAGCACACCTTTTGGAATTCGAGCTCCCAGACGGGTGAACTTCTTGGGATCCTTCAAAAAATCAATAATCTCTGAAAGCTCTTCCTTGGCTTCTTCAATACCGGCCACATCCTTGAAGGTAACTTTTGACTCACCCTTTTCCATAAGACGTGCCCGTGTTTTCCCGAAAGACATGGCACCCCGGCCACCTCCCTGCATCTGGCGCATGAAAAAGATCCAGACACCGATAAGAAGCAGCATGGGAAACCAGGAGACCATAATAGTCACATACCAGGGAGTGTCTTCTTTCTCTTTAACTGAAATATCGACACCGTTTTTGCGCAGCAAAGGGATAAGTTCCGAATCGTCAGGGGTCACTGTTTTGAAATCATTGCCTCCCCTGAGAGTACCGATAATTTTATCACCTTCAATGGTAACCTTGGTTATTGCGCCTGACTCGACACTATTCACAAAATCACTGTAAGAAATATCCGTATGCTGGAGCTGCGGCTTGTTGAAAAGATTAAATAAGAGAATCATGGTCAAGCCGATAACCAGCCACATGCTCAGATTTTTATAAAATGTGTTCAAAATTTAGCCCCCAGTACAAGTCAAACTGACTTCCGGTCTTTATCACCGAAGTTATTTTTTATTAAAAGATTGAATAAATTTAAATATATCAACCATAGTGTAAATAATTAAAAATAAAGATAAGTGCTGACACCTTAAAAGTCCAGCCCCATCTTTTATTCGTTGTCTGCCTAAAAATATTCCTGGATTGCTTTAACCTGGATTTCTTTTTCCTTAACCGTCTCCAGCGCCATCACCATTGACAGTGCTCCACTCGCGGTGGTGCTATACGGCAAATGATAATCGAGAGCACTCCTCCGGATGGTATAGGAATCCTCCGTTGTCCTGGAGCCCATTGAGGTATTTATGATCCACTGAATCTCATTGTCCTGTACCTTATCCAGAAGATGCGGTCGGCCCTGGGATATTTTATTGACCATGGTGCACTCCACGTTGTTTTCACTTAAAAATGCAGCTGTACCGCTTGTGGCCAGAATGGAAAAGCCAAGACTTAAAAGACGCTGCGCCAAAGATACAACAGCAGGTTTGTCTGCATCGCGCACACTGATAAACACATTTCCCTTTACCGGCAACTTCTGGCCGGCCGCCAACTGGGCCTTGGCAAAGGCAACCCCTATGGAACTGTCAATCCCCATGACTTCTCCAGTTGATTTCATTTCCGGACCCAACAATGTATCGACATTGGCAAACCGGTCAAAGGGGAATACCGCCTCTTTTACTGCCCAGTGGTCCACCTCTACCTCTGTAGTCAGCCCCAAATCGGCAAGTTTCATACCCATCATCACCTTGGTTGCAAGCTTTGCCAGTGGCACTCCTGTTGCCTTGCTGACAAATGGTACCGTGCGTGAAGCCCTGGGGTTGACTTCCAGGACATACAATTCGTTATCTTTTACCGCAAACTGAACATTCATCAGGCCGATAACTTTCAATTCTTCAGCCATGGCCTTTGATGCCGCCTTTATCTCCTCAATCATTTCCTTGGATAAAGAATGGGGAGGCAAGACGCAGGCAGAATCGCCGGAATGAATTCCCGCCTCTTCGATATGCTCCATGATGCCGCCAATAATAGTGGTTTCACCATCAGAGATGGCATCAACATCCACCTCTATGGCATCTTTTAAGAACTTGTCAATCAGTACAGGGTGTTGAGAGGAAACAATTATGGCAGAAGCCATGAACTCTTTGATCCCTTTATCGTTGTAGACTATCCGCATGGCCCTGCCGCCGAGGACATATGAAGGCCGCACCACCACGGGATAACCGACACGTTCTGCTATGGCAAGGGCTTCCTCTGTGGTACGGGCGGTTCCATTGGCCGGCTGCTGCAGGTTGAGTTTCTGCAGAAACTGTTGAAACCGCTTGCGGTCTTCAGCCCTGTCAATGGAGTCAGGAGATGTGCCGACAATTGGCACATTTGCCTCGGCAAGGGGCACAGCCAGGTTTAACGGTGTCTGTCCTCCGAATTGGACAATTACCCCATCCGGTTTTTCACATTCAATAATATTAAGCACATCCTCCCGGGTCAGCGGCTCAAAATAAAGCTTGTCCGAAGTATCATAGTCTGTACTCACTGTCTCCGGGTTACTGTTAACCATTATGGACTCAATGCCCATCTCCTTCAAAGCAAAGGAGGCATGCACGCAGCAATAGTCAAATTCTATTCCCTGCCCGATACGATTGGGTCCACCGCCGAGGATTATAACCTTTTTCTTACTACTCACCCTGGACTCATCTTCGGTCTCATATGTGGAATAATAATAAGGTGTGAAGGCCTCAAATTCAGCGGCACAGGTATCAACCAGTTTATACACTGGCACCGTATTCTGTTTCAGGCGGAGTTCCCGAATATCATCTTCCGTGGTGCCGGTAAGATGTCCAATCTGGAAATCGGAAAATCCCTGTTGTTTTATTTTACGCAGAAAATCTTTTTCCAACCCATGGAAGCCTGCTTCCTTGATACTGGCTTCAGTCTCAACCAGTTGCTTGAAATTATTAAGAAACCATGGATCAATAAACGTCAGACGGTAGAGATCCTCAATACTTCTACCGCGCCGCAGGGCTTCATATATACAGAAAACCCGATTTGAATTCGGGGTGACAAGCTTTTTCTCCAGCTCTACATCATCCATGGAAACAAGAGAATCCTTGCCGTCATCTCCAAAACCCATACGCCCAATCTCAAGGGAGCGCATCCCTTTCTGAAAAGCCTCTTTAAAAGTTCGGCCAATTGCCATGGTCTCACCCACAGATTTCATTGCCGTGCTAAGAACATCCTCTGCTTCCGGAAATTTTTCAAAGGTAAAGCGCGGTATCTTCACCACACAATAATCAATTGATGGTTCAAAAGAGGCATAGGTTTCCCTGGTTATATCATTGGCTATTTCATCCAGGGTATAACCAACTGCAAGCAGGGCGGCAATCTTGGCAATGGGAAAACCTGTAGCCTTTGAAGCCAGGGCTGAGCTTCTGGAAACCCTGGGATTCATTTCAATAACCATCAACTCACCATCTTCAGGGTTAACGGCAAACTGCACATTCGAACCACCTGTTTCCACCCCAATTTCCCGCATAATGGCGATTGAAGCATTTCGCATAAGCTGGTATTCCCTGTCAGTCAGGGTCTGGGCAGGTGCAACGGTTATTGAGTCTCCGGTATGAACCCCCATGGCATCCATGTTTTCAATGGAACAGACGATCACCACGTTGTCATTTTTATCCCGCATGACCTCAAGTTCGTACTCCTTCCAACCAAGCAGGCTGCGCTCAAGCATGACCTCATCATTTAAGCTGAGATCAATCCCTGCAGTTGAAAGCGCTTCAAGCTCCTGCATGTTATAGGCAACCCCTCCGCCAGTGCCACCCAGGGTGAAACTCGGCCGGACAATAATGGGAAAACCTATAATATCAACCGCAGCCAAGGCTTCCGTAACCGTATGGACAATAACGCTTTCCGGCACCTGCAAACCAATTTTTCTCATGGCTGCCCGGAATTCCTCGCGCCCTTCAGCCTTGCGAATAACCCCGATGTCAGCTGCCAGCAGTTCAACCCCATATTTTTCAAGAACCCCCATTTCCGCCACTTTGATGGCAGTATTTAATCCTGTCTGACCACCCAAAGTCGGCAACAGGGCATCGGGTCTCTCCTTTTCTATAACCTTGGCTACCATTTCCGGGGTAATAGGTTCTATATAGGTCTTATCTGCCAATTCAGGATCTGTCATGATGGTGGCAGGATTGGAGTTGATAAGCACCACCTCATATCCTTCCTCTCTCAGAGCTTTTACTGCCTGGGTTCCTGAATAGTCGAATTCACATGCCTGGCTGATAATTATGGGACCAGAACCGATAATAAGGATTTTTTTGATGTCTGTTCGTTTTGGCATTGGTTTGCTAATTGCTATAATTTTATATGGTTATGAGGCAGCATTTACATTTTCTGTTTCCAGAACACTTTGATTTGCGCTCAATTTCTACTTCATCATTTCAATAAAACGGTCAAACAGATAAAGAGAATCATGTGGTCCCGGGGCATTCTCAGGATGATACTGCACTGAAAATGCCGGGAATTTTTTATGCTTCATGCCCTCTAAGCTGCCATCGTTGAGGTTGACATGGGTCAGTTCCACTTCTTGCGGATCAAGGCTATCCAGATCCACACAAAAACCATGATTCTGAGCGGTGATCTCTATGTGCCCTGTCTCAAGGTCCTTAACCGGCTGATTGGAGCCACGGTGGCCGAACTTAAGCTTATATGTGGTTCCGCCATAGGCAAGGCCCAGGATCTGGTGTCCAAGACAGATGCCGAAAATCGGTTTTTTACCGAGGAGCTCCCGGATCGTCTCCACAACTCCTGGAACCCCTGCCGGATCTCCAGGACCATTTGAAAGGAAAATGCCGTCCGGCTTTAAATCCAGTATTGCATCCACTTCAGTCTCCGCTGGAACGACCTGAATGCTGCAGCCCCTGTCCGCCAGGATCCTGAGCTGGTTATATTTAAGCCCGTAATCGATGGCAACAACCTTATATTTCCCACTACCAGCGGTGGAAAAGCCATCACCATTACAGGGGCCTGTCTCCGACCAGCCATACGGTTGCTGACAGGTAACTTCACGCACCATGTCCCTGCCCACCAACCCTTCAGAATCCTGCGCCATTTTAACCAGTTGCACAGGATCAAGAGTCTGAGTAGACACAACACCTCTCATGGCCCCTGCCTGACGGATATGCCGGGTCAAGGCCCGGGTGTCTATGCCTTCTACTCCCAGAATGCCATGCTCCTGCAGAAAAGCTGCAAGTGTGCTTGTGGAACGGTAATTGCTTGGTATTGCGTTATATTCCTTGACCAGAAAGGCTTCCGGCTGAATACGCGCAGATTCCATGTCCTCCTGATTTATACCGTAGTTGCCTATCAGGGGATAGGTCATTGAGACAATCTGTCCTTTATAGGAAGGGTCAGTCAGTATCTCCTGATACCCCGTCATTCCTGTATTAAATACAATTTCACCAAAGGCCTCCCCCGGGCCGGTGAAAGATTCGCCTTCAAATATTGTTCCATCCTCAAGGGCAACAAGCGCTTTCATACTCTTTCCTTCTTATGCCTGTTTTAAATTATCCCTGAATCCGTGACGATAAATTGTTTAAAACTTAACGAATTCAGATTTTCATTTAAGATATTTTTTATAGTTACGATGTCCACACAATGCAAACACCAAATTCATCAATGACAGATTACTTCTTTTACCAATTCTGCCTGCTTTCGGGCAGATCCCTGCTGCGTAGCAGCAATTTTCCGGGCCCGCTGGCCGGCAGTGTCATAATCCTTCGGGTGATCCATGAAATAAAGAATGGACTCTGTCAAGTCATCAGGACAATTCACCGGTAAACCTCCTCCAACTGATTCAAGGAGCTCAGCGGCATCAGAAAAATCCTTCATGCTCGGCCCATAGAATACTGGCTTACCAAATACTGCTGCCTCCATAATATTATGCCCACCACGTTCAACCAGGCTGCCTCCACAGAACACATATGAAGCAATCGAGTAGAATCCTGCAAGATCTCCCACGGAGTCAACGAGAATAATGTCAGTCTTACGCTCAGCACTTTTCACATCGCTCAAAAGGTCATACGGAACCTGCTTCTGTTTGAGCATTGCCTCTACTTCCGGTAAGCGCTGTAAATGTCGTGGAGCCACAACCCAAACCAAACCCTGCAACCCTGTCGTCTTCTTCAAATCCTGAAAAACGGTGAGCAACATCTCCTCTTCCCCTGTATGAGTACTGCCGGCAACCAAAAGAGGCTGATCTGGATGCAAATTCAACCAGCTTCGATATTGTTCTTCGCTCATAGGGGCCAGGCTTTCTATATCCTGGTCATACTTGGCATTACCAAGAACCCTTACTTTTTCTGGTTCAGCCCCCAACCCAATAAACCGTTTTGCATCTGATTGCTGAATCACGGAAATCATAGCAAAACAGGATAAGATTTCTGCCATGAGCCCTTTGGCCAACTGATAACGATTAAATGAACGTTCGCTTAACCTTCCATTCAGAATCACAAGTTTACTGCCTGAGCTTTTAGCTTGTAGTAAAAAAGCAGGCCACAACTCTGTTTCCAGGCAAATATACACTGTGGGCTGAACCGTTCGAATTGCTCTACCTACAATTCCAACAAGATCAAGGGGCGCATAAATACAGCGAACTTTATCAGTTGCCTGTTTCCTGGCAATTTCCATGCCCTGCTCAGTCATGGTTGAAAGGACAAAGTCAGCCTCCGGCAAAATTGCAGCAAGTTCCTTAATCAATAATCCGGCCAGCATAACCTCACCCACCGAAGCGCCATGCAGCCATATTCTCGTGACCCGGTCATGGGTTTCCCATCCGGTTCCCAAAAAACCCAATCTCTGGCCCAGTCCTTCACGATACCGACCGGTACAAACGCTGTAAAGAAGCAGAAAAGGAAATCCTACAATAAACGTCAGCCAGCCAAAAAGTTGATAAAGTCCGTAAAGCAACGGTATATGATACCTGATTTAAAAATTGAATTTTGTAGGCTAAAGAAAAATCACGTTATTTAACCCTTAATCCCTCTTTTCGTCAATATAATTATAGGATACAAAGCTGAGTTTTGCCTTGACAACAGACATGTGGCTTTGTTATCAAAGTGAACCTTTAATTAAAGGCATTTTCAGAAAATATCTATTTTACTGGATGATAATTTTTTTGCCGGCAAACCGGGCAGGTTCGTTAAGGTTTGGCACCGGCTGGATAAGGAGAGATACTATGAAACGTTACCTGTTGGTATTTATTATTTTTTTAATTGCACTCTGCAACAGCTCAAAAGGGGAACTCATGGCTGCCGAAACAAAACTGGACGATGGATTGTATGCGATAATTGTCACCTCAAAGGGTGACATAACCCTTCAACTTGAATTTGAAAAAACACCTTTAACCGTTACGAATTTTGTGGGTCTTGCCGAAGGCACCAAAGACTTCAATGATTCCAAGGGCAGGACCAGTGGCCGGTATTATGACGGTCTTAAATTTCACCGGGTAATTCCTAACTTCATGATCCAGGGCGGCTGTCCTCTTGGGTCAGGTACAGGCGGGCCAGGCTACAACTTTCCGGATGAATTTGATCCCAGCTTGAAGCATGACCGCCCGGGAATTCTCTCAATGGCTAATGCCGGCCCCGGCACCAACGGCAGCCAGTTTTTTATTACCCATGTCCCAACACCTCATCTTGACAATAAGCATACTGTCTTTGGCCATGTAGTCTCCGGTCAGGACGTTGTAAATGCAATCCAGAAGGGTGACACCATTACAAAAATTGAAATTATCAGGGTTGGTGACAAGGCAAAGTCTTTTAAAGCTGACCAGGCATCATTTGATACTCTGCCTGGCGAAATCAAGAAGAAGAATGCAGCAATAGGACAAATGCGCCAGGAAAAAGATATGGCCACAATAAAAGAGAAATGGCCCAATCTTGAAAAAACCGATTCAGGCTTGATGTATCAGGTTGAAACTACAGGAAGCGGCGACAAAAAACCTTCTCCTGGAGATACGGTAAGCGCTCATTATACTGGTATGTTCCTGGATGGCAGCAAGTTTGACAGCTCTGTTGACAGGGGGGAGCCCATACGCTTCCCGGTTGGAACAGGCAGGGTGATCAAGGGCTGGGATGAAGCGCTGCTCGACATGAAAAAAGGGGAAAAGAGAATCCTCGTTATCCCGCCGGACTTGGCCTACGGACCAGGAGGCAGGGGCCCCATCCCTCCCAATTCAACCCTGGTTTTCGAAGTCGAACTACTCGACTTCTAGAAGAGTGACTAAAGTGCCTAAAGTTATAAGTGCCTAAAGTTATAAGTGACTAAAGTTATAAGTGACTAAAATTATAAG
>JAAXQI010000152.1 GCA_012974315.1 Desulfobacterales bacterium
GCCTTTGAGTAATGATATTTTGCGCTGTCAAGGTTGCCTTCATACCAATAATAATAGCCGTAATAATAATAACCATCCCCCTGTTTACCCAATGAACCGTTGATATTGGCCAGCTGGTAATACAATTGTGAATAATCAGGCATCTCTGTAAGCAATCCTTCATAAAGGTCTATCGCCTTCTGTGATTTGCCTGTTTTTTCAAAGGCCATAGCCAGATAAAAAGTTGTATAGGCATTATTACGTTCTGCTTTTCTTGCTTCCTGCAATTGGGCAAGTGCCTTATCATATTGGCCTGATTTCAGGTAAATGACACCCATATCTGCCTTCAAAATCGCTTTGTCAGGATAAAAAATCATGGTTTTGCGTAACTCGCTTTCAGCTTTAACATAGTCTGATGCTGCAAGATGTGACTGGGACAGGAGATAATGGGCAATGGCCGCTTCCCGGGAGTTTGGTTCCATGGACGAAACCGTTTTTTCATAGTAATGGATAAGCGGCATGGGATCTTTTGTCATACTGATTATGCGGCTCTTGAATCTTTGAAAGGGAAACTCGTCAAACTGAATAATCGGTTTTTTTTCACTGAACAAGGTGAGATCCTGAATATAGCTCATGCGAATTTCAGGACTAGGATGGGTCAGGAGGTACGGCGGAATGTATCCATGCCGGTAACGATTTACTTGATAAATTTTGCGAAGCATATCAATCATTACTGCAGGGTCACGCTCCTGATCCTGCATCCATTTAAAGGCAAAACGATCAGCCTCTTCTTCATCAAGCCGACTGAAGGAGAGAGAGGCTGACTGACCTGCTGCAACAGAACCTGAAATTAATGCTTGTGAAAGTGCCCCTGCTCCAAGGGCAATCCCCAAAAGAACTCCAAGGGTAGTTGCGGCATTTATAATAGTGCTCTTCTCCATTCTGCCTGCCAGATGCCTGCTAACCACATGGCCAATTTCATGGGCCACAACACCGACAAGTTCGCCTTCGTTTTCCAGGGATTCGATGAGTCCGCTATGAAAAAATATCAGTCCTGACGGTGCTGCAAATGCATTGAGTTCTTTATTGTCGATGATGAAAAAATGATAGTCAAAATATTGTGGCCCTGCCACATCAAGTGTTGATCGTCCCAGTTCATTAATATATTGGATAATGTCAGGTTCATCGATCAGATTGAACCCTCTGCGTACCATGGTGATAAGCTGCTCGCCGACCTTCTTTTCATCACCTACTGAAAAGGCTCCAACCGGACTTACCCTGTAAAAGCTTTGCAACAGGGTGGTGATGATGAACAATACCAGTATGAATTTTGCCAGTTTTCTCATTGGAGGTTATTTGTGTTATTTTCTCTTGATAACCACTGAATAAGGCGATCCATTCCTTCTGTTGTGGATATACGTGGTTCATAGCCAAAATCATGTCTGGCCCTGTCAATGGAAAACCAATGGGATTTGGCAAGCTGTTCTGCCAGAAAGCGGGTCATTGGGGGCTCTTTTTCTACACTGAACCAGGTATATATTCCTTCCAGTATTGAACCTATCATATAGGCTGGCCCTCCATTAATTTTCTTCTTAACAGGTTCAATATTCATTCTTTCAAAGAGTTTATTAATCCAGTTCCAGAGATTAACAGGTTCACCCTGGGATATAAAATAAGCATTACCGGAAGCTGTGGCAGAAGAATTTAAATTTTCAGCTGCCAGGATATGGGCATCTGCAACATTGTCAATATACGATATATCTACCATGTTTTGCCCATTACCAACCTGCTTCAACTTCTTTGCTCTTCCTCTTGCAATGAGTCTTGGAATGAGATGCGGGTCCCCAGGTCCCCAGACCAGATGCGGGCGGATAGCACAGGTTTTTAAAATTTCAGAGTTGCCGGCAAGTACCATTTGTTCTGCAATAGCTTTACTTGAGGCATAATAGCACAAGAAACGTTTGGCGTATGGTAATCTTTCATCTGCTCCCTTTATATCTCTGCGGTTGAACACCACACTGGGAGTTGAGGTGTATACAAGTGAATTGACACCGTTTGCATAACAGGCCCCAAGAACGTTTCTCGTACCTGTAACATTGGTCAGCTCAAACTCATGCTTCTGCCCCCATATCCCAGCCTTGGCAGCAACATGAAAGACCGTATCATGTCCCTGCATGATACGAATCAAAAGTTTACTGTCGAGAAGATCCCCCTGAAATTGGCGCACACCTAAATTTTCAAGATGGGGATAATGGTTTCTGCCGAAAACAGAAACCTCAACACCTTTGTCCACAAGTTGCCGGACAATGGCAGAACCAACAAACCCACCACCACCAGTGACAAATGCCTTCATGAATAATCCTGAGTCATTTTTTATTATTTCCTGAGCTTATCTGTAGCCCATAGAGAAAGTTTTTCCCTGAAAATTTTGGCATTATGCCTGATATCAACCGGAAAACCAGGATGAGTGAGAAAATGCTCAATTGTGCAGGTCAATTCATTCTGCAGGGCTATTTGTTTCAGGCCAGACAATAGAGTCTCCGTATCCTTTTGTTTGTCATGCAGTTCGACAATCAGGACAGGTGTCTGATGTCCTTTTATTCCAATACCTACAAGTGCTGACCTGAAAACCGTCGGGTGTTCATTGAAAATTGCTTCGCAGCAAACCGTATACATGGTGGAGGACTCTGTAGTAACCCTGTGTCCTTTGCGACCACAAAACCATAATCTGGCTTTTTCGTCAAAATATCCGAGGTCACCCATTCGGTGCCAGAAACCATTTTCATCTTTAATTTTTGCCAGGCAGTTTTCTTTATCATTGTTGTCATAAGCACGGGTGACCACCGGTCCCCTGACAATTATTTCGCCGATCTCATATGCAGGCACAGGCAGCACTTGAGTCCACTTATCAATTGGTTCATCGGATATATTTATTATTTGAATCTCCAGGCCCGGCAGAACTCTTCCAACACAGACACCCTTGCCTCTCCTGGTTTTTTCCCACGTATCAGCAAGTATTTCCTTTGCTGTTATTGAAGCGATTGGCAAAGACTCAGTCGCTCCATACGGGGTATGTATTTCAGCATCCTCCGAGAGTATTGAGAGTGTTCTTTGCAGTAAATCTCCTGGAACAGGTGCACCTGCCATAAGAATTTTTTTAACTGATGGCAGGCTAATTTTTTCTTTCTGGCAGTAACTGCTGACAACATTCCAGATAGCCGGGGAACCAAATGAATACGTGACATTATTGTTTCTGATCGTCTTGACAAATTTGGCAGGGTCAACCTGGGCCGGTTTTGCGGCATTCATTTCCGGTATAACTGAACAAGCCCCCAGTGCGGTTGAAAAAAGGGCAAAAAGCGGGAAAGCAGGCTGATCTATATCTTCAGGCCCTATCTGGTAGTAATCACGGATAAGTTTCAACTGGGCCTGGAAGATGGAATGTTCATAACGTACACCTTTGGGAGGGCCAGTGCTTCCCGTGGTAAAAAGTATGGCTGCCAGATCATCGGCTTGCAACCGGGCAGTTGTAAATTGAGTCCCGAATGATTTCGATTTTTCAGCTGCATCTGCAGAAAGAGTATGACTGAAAAACCCAAAGGATGGTCCGATGCAGACAGAGGTCCTGACCGTTTTGAAAGGTTTTGGAAATAAAAGTTTAAAGAAGTGGGCTTTACGTATGCCGATAAAGGCATCAGGTTTTGCCTTTCCAATACATTTAAGGAGATTCTTATATCCCATGCCCGGATCAATCAGGATGATGACCGCACCTATCTTGAAGAGCGCAAAGGTGAGTGTTATAAACTCCACAGATGGTTTCACCATCAGTATTACCCGGTCGCCTTTTGCTACTCCCAAATCAGACAGACTCTGGGCAAAACAGTTTGTGATGCTGTCCATCTCTTTGAAAGTCCAGGATCTGTATTCTTTTCCTGTCTTGCAAATAAGACCCTTTCGCTCGGGATAGATTGCAGCGATATTCGGCAGGGTTTCAGCGATATTGTGGTTCATACTTTGCAATGTTTTTGGAAAAAAGTTGTGATCAATGGTGCCAGCCTATCAAGTGCATCTTCAAGCACATAATGGCCGGCTTCAGAGAAAAAATGACCTTCTGCCCCAGGGAACCGCTGCAGCCATTCATCATAAAAATGGCGGTTGAAACAGAAGTCCTTTCCACCCCACAGAACGAGCATTGGTGTATTTTTAAATTGTTTTAATGACTTTTCTATTGCACCAAGGGTATCCCAGGATTTGTCTTTGGGTGATAACGGTATATCCTGAACAAAACGGAGTACTGCAATACGGTTTTTCCAGGAATCATAGGGTGCGATGTATCCCCGGGCAATTTCAGGCTTCATTTTTTTTGTTACTGCCATGGTAATGGCACCTTTTGCAAAGCCGTTGAAACCACGGACTATTATATCACCCAGGACCGGAATACGGCATAAACTGATCCGTAAAGGAATTCTTTGGGAGTGGAAGGCTGCTGTATTCATAACGACGAAAGATTCAATCCTGTCAGGTTTTCTTGCTGCCACCCCCATACCTATGGCACCACCCCAGTCATGAACCACCAAGGAGAATCTGTCTATGCCCAGTTCTGTAAGTAATTTTTCAACGTTATCAATATGGGTTTCCAGCAGGTAGGGATAATCCTGGGGTTTATCAGAGAAACCGCAACCCATATGGTCAGGCACAATAACCCGGTGTTTATTTCGAAGAATACTTACAAGATTGCGGTAATAAAAAGACCAGGTCGGATTGCCGTGCAGCATGACAATTGGGCTTCCCTCTCCTTCATCAAGATAGGAGAGGGTATGCCCATTAATGGAGATTTTTTTCGGAATAAAAGGATATTGTATATTATTCAGCATGTTCTGCGTATTTTCTAAAATGATGATCATGAAAAAGATGACGCAACATCATACTAAAATCCGCGCAGAAAGCCAAACTTCATCTCAATGAAAAGAATGAAGAAAAAATGGCTGTATGATTCTTCCCCACTTAGAGAGGCGGAGCAATGGTTACGATAATCCGCATATTGGTCGTAGCTTTAACACCGTGGGGTTCCTGTATGTCTGAAATCAGTATGTCGCCTGTCTTGGCAGGAATGACTGCATCATCCTTACCCAGAAATTCACCTTCCCCCTCGATTACCAGTATGGAAAGCTGGCCATCAAGATCATGGGAGTGGACGGGGAAAACAACTCCGGCTCCGAGGTTAAAATTTATGATTCTGAAATAGGCTGAATCATGAACCAGAAACTTCTTCATATGTTCCGGGTGAAATTCTCTGGCCGGGTCCAAATCAATTTTTTTCATCATGGCAATGTCCTCATTAGATTTCGCAAGAAATTTATGTATCTTTTGCAAAAAGAGTAGCACACCTTTTGCCTGTGTTCCTTGACTTATATCAATAGATCCAGGAATATTGCGTTAATAGGGTGAGTAACCTGATTTAAAAAGGCAATGGTGCTTATTAAAAATTGGCAGAGAAAGTGCTGTCTGTGAGGAGGGTTTTTATTGCTTCCTTGATTGCAGATACCAGGAGTAACCAAAGAGGGCAAGGCCAGCCAGTGAGGTGATTATGGCAACAGGCCATGGTGTACGATAGCTGCCTGTCTCCATGGCATTGATGACAAATACTGCGCCAATGAATAAAACCACATAACTTGCTTCCCTGAAGTTTCCTGAACGCATTTGCAGACCTTCTTCTTTCGGTTTTTTTTGAGTCATGTTGTTTTGAATGTCTTCATTTGTTGAATTGGTCATGATATTATTCTATGTTTATGGAGTGTTTTCAGGGGATGTATTTATACTAAAAAATAGTTAATAAACCAGCAAGAACATTATTGATCATCAACAAAAACAGAGTTGATTGTCTTTTGCAAATTTTTCAATTGAAAAGGCTTGGCAATAACACCGGAGAAACCGTATTCCTTGTAATTGGCCATAACAGGATCGTTTGAATAACCGCTTGATACTATAACTTTAGCCTTAGGATCAATCTGCAGTATCTTTTTAATAGCTTCCTTGCCTCCCATACCTCCAGGAATCGTTAAATCCAGGATTACGAAATCAAAAGGAATACCTGTTTCCATTTCTTTTTTGTAAAAATCAATCGATTCTTCACCATTCTTGGAAAAAACGACACGATAGCCGCTATAGGATAACATCTCTCCTGCAAGATCCCTGATCATTTCTTCATCATCCATGACGAGTGCCTTTCCTGACCCAATAATTTGAAAAGTCTCTTTGGCAAGTTGTTCTGCAGGTTGTTGTCCTTTTAAGGCTGGCAGGTAAAAAATAAAGCTTGCCCCCTCGCCCTGAACTGACTCAACCTTAATATAACCGTTATGCTTACTGATTATGGAATGACAAATTGCAAGCCCAAGACCGCTGCCTTCACGTTTGGTTGAAAAATAAGGATCAAATATCTTATCGAGCAGTTTGGGAGGCATGCCGACCCCATTATCCTGAATTGTAATTTTCAGATAGGAATCTGCCTGGGTCAATAGCCGATCCTTCTGGGTTTTGTCGTAATTTTCACATGTAACATCAATTATTCCTCCATCAGGCATGGCATGACGGGCGTTGATAACAATATTCTGGATTACCTGGCTTATTTGTCCGCTATCGACTTCAACCGGCCAAAGATCTTTTGTGAAATGATATTTGCACTGAACGTTACTTCCACGTAATACAAAATTTGCAGAATCTCTAATAACCTCTTCAATTGAGGCTAGCGTTTTCACCGGCTCGCCTCCCTTTGAAAAAGTTAACAACTGCTGGGTCAGATCCTTTGCCCTTAAAGATGCCTTTTCCGCTTCTGCCAATAGTTTGTGTCTTTTGTCATCATGGTCCGTATAGAGCAAGGCCAGGCTAATATTACCCATAATGGCAGCAAGAATATTATTGAAATCATGGGCCAGGCCACCAGCCAGAACACTGACTGACTCAAGTTTCTTTGCCTTTAGCAACTCTTCCTGAATTTTGTATTTTTCATAAATTTCATTATGAAGCTCAATGTTCGCTTCTCTGAGTTCCCTGGTTCTTGCTTCCACCAACTCTTCAAGTCTGTCATGGGCCATCTGCAGGTTTTTCTCCGCCTGCATTCTTTTTTCAATTTCAGTTTCCAGTGGTTTTATTGATAAAAATCCGAGAACAAACCACAGTAATATGCCAATAATTATTGTTATGAGAAGAGATTGAAAAACCAGCCTTTGCTTGAAATCTCGAAGGTGGTGAATTGCTGGTGACAGGTCTTTAGTAATTTCCAGGTCCAGAAGATGTTGCCCGAAAAATTCTACTGAGTGATTTTTTGTGAAGGATTCAGAAATTTTGAATGGTCGCTTATATTCAGCAAACAGTGAACCGTCAGGGGAGAAAGCCTTGAGTGAAATGACATCTTCTTTTAATTCACCCCAATGATTCATGAACTGTTCAACAATTGTAAATTCCTGTCTTAGAAGGGGTTCTGTCACAAAGGTTCCAATAAGCTCAAGCTCGTTTTGAGTTTGATTATAGGATTCCTCAAAGAGCACATCTCGTTCCCAAAAAAAGATCAGGCTATCCAATATGACAAGTAACAGAAACAAAACTGCCATAAAGGCAAAAGCGGCACGGGTATGCTTAAATGGTTTGACCATTTTTCTTATTCAGCTGACAAACTGTTTAACTGTCGCATAACGGAAAACAAATACTCATAATCTTCATTTTTGACTGGCACCAGCCCGGTGACTGAACTCTTAATTGAAGAAAGAATTTTTTCATCTTTAAGCTGGAACATGGCTTGACGCAGAATATAGATGGTTGATTGAGGGATATCTTTTCTTGCCACAAAAAGATGTTCTGATACAGGAGAACTCGTATCCAACAACTTCAGGCCCCGTTCCCGGTAATTATAATAAACACCTTCCTTGACACCTCCGGCATCATAATATCCACCCAGAACACCGAGGGCGACATCGTTGTGACTTCCAAGAAAGGCTGTTTTATTAAATGTATCAATCGTAATGCCAGCCTCCTGAAGCATGTGCAGGGGAACAAGGTGGCTCATGGTGGAATTGGGATCACCAAAGGCAAAAGTCTTGCCTTTTAAGTCGGTGAGAGTATTGATGGAGGAATCATGCCTGGTAATAATCATACCGTAAAAAAAGGGGCTTCCGTTAACTTCAAGTCGAGCCAGGAGTGTTTTTTCTCCATATGTATTAAATATTTTTACATAAGATGCAGGCCCCAGATAGGCTAAGTCCATCCTCTCCTCCCCCACTCTTTCTATATGAGATTTATAGCTTTCTGAAACTTTCACAACAATGGCTTGGCCGCATTTTTGGCTCAAATAATCGGCAAGGGGGGAAAATCTTTTAATCAGCTCTGTTGCAGGCAAATAGGGGTGGACCCATAATGTTAATGGTTCTGCAGCCGTTGCTGTGAAGGCAAAAAAGAGGGAAATCGTTTGGCAAAGTACCATGAACTCAATTAATATTTTTTTTGCTTTCATATCGTTTCCTTCGTGATAATCTGGAAATATGTTAGCTAACTATTTAAGATAAATAAACAGAATACAATTCTCAAATTTTAAAAGAAAGGTTTCTTTCCCTTGTGTTAGCATATTGCCGTTTTTTCCTGAATCTGCGTTTGAGTAATAACCGGTTGATATAGGTTAGAGGCGAACGCGCGACCTTTGCCTTGCCGTTTAATGTCGCTGCTGGATCGAACAGCAGATCCAGCAGATGTGCAGTTGGACCGATCTTGCCAAGAAAATTGGCACAGCCGGCACAATAGGTGATGATACGTTTACCGTTCCCCTCTGTTCTGCGAATCTCTCCCCATTGTCCTGCCAGGTCAGGTGCAACAAAATGCGCTCCACCGCCTTCACCGCAGCAGAGTGTCTTTTTGCCGTGATGCTTCATTTCCTCAAATGGGATTTCTTGAGCCCGGATAAGTTTCCTGACAGAAACCTGCATATCTTCTTCAAAACGGGCAACGCATGAATCCTGGATAGTTACCACCATTGAGGAAATGTTAGAGTCCGGGGGCCATGCTTCGCCTGCCAGAATATCATAAACATTCTTCGTATCAAGTCCTTCTGCGTATTTATTAAAAACGGCAAAGCAGCTTGGGCAGGCGACCAAAACTGTTTTTATGCCAAGATCCAAAAGGTATCTATGCATCTCGGAAAACATGGCCTCGAAATAGTCTGATCTGCCGAGATCATGGGATGGCTTGGTGCAACAGTCCAGGACGATGCCCAGATGAGGGATTTTTTTTTGCAGATGTTCATACAACTGCATGACACGTTGTGATCTGCTGCCTGACAGGGCGCAACCGGGGAAGAGTATAGTGTCACAGCCTTGGGGCAAACCATAGAATGAATAGCGTTTGGAGGTACCACGTTTCTCAAAATTGAGCAGCAACTTCTGTTTTGTAAAATCCATGCTGCCAGTTGCTACAGCATAACGCCGCATTTCAAGAAACATCTGCTTTGGATCAATATCAACCGGACAGACCGCGGTGCAGAGACTGCAGAGACTGCATTCAAATGGCATTTCATTTGTTATGTTTTTTGGGACAGGCCAACTGTCAGCAATCTTCTTCGGTGTGCCGTATTTTTTTAGAAAAGCACATTGCTTTACGCATAATTTGCATTCGATGCATTTCTCTGACATTTCCTGGAGTTCAATGTCCAATTGATCAATGACAGAGGTGTTCGGGTTGTTGATTTGATTCATAATCATGACAAAAATATTTTTAGAAAAAAAGAAACAGCCGCAGGAATATTCTGCGGCTGTTTCTTTACTTAAATACTGATAGACTTGAAAAAGCTATTTTTTATACCACTTGCCTGATGTATCCTGAAGCCACTCTCCAGTTGACGCTTTTTCACCTATCTGAATGGCCCGCCGTTCTCCTACAAGCTGTTCCGTTGTACCCTGTTGTTTGGCAATGGCGCTGTAAACTGATTTACGGTCGTTGTTTTCAGCCGCAATGAGATCGGCCTCTTTCCTGGCAGCACCGGGAACGAATTCCAGGTAGCCCATGTTGTTCTCACCGATGACACCAGCTGTTTTCATCTGTACTATTTTCGGCAGTCTTTCCTGCATTCTGGCCTTAATATCATTTGCTCCGGCGAAACAGCTACCCTCGGCACTGAAGATCAATACAGTCAGTAAAGCAACAATTGCATAAAACACGGAATATTTTCTCATCGCTGTTCTCCTTTATATCTAAGACATTTTACATGGGTAATTTATGGTTGATTACTTTATTTCTTTGGCTGATTCATCAATATCTGAGAAGAAATCATCAAGGGCTCTGTCAACCTTGATATTGATATCAATGGTAATGTGGATCGGCTTTATTTCCACAGGCGCCAACTCAACCTGACTCTTGGTCTCTACCGTATGCTTGGTACATCCCAATGGCATGAAAAGAAAGAGTATCAATATTATTTTTACAAGTTTGTTCATATCATTCTCCACGTTTTTCATTTTGTTAATAAGGGATAAAAACAAATCCTTTATTTAGCAGTATGTCCTTTTGAACGGAGAAGCAAGAGAAGCTAAATAAATTATTTTAATTTATCCATGATGTCTTGGATTTTACCACTATATCCTAAAAATCTGTCCAGGGGTAGGCGGAAATTAACGTCCAGGCGGATGGGTTGGTTTATACCCTGTGAGCCGATTTCAATCCTTTGCAGGAATCCTGTTTGTCTGTCATAGTTAAATGGCAGTGAATGGGAAGGCTTGCCGTCCATCTGCATTTGCATGACCAAATCCTCTCCTTCGCTATTAAATAAAAGCTTTACCCAGTTATAACTGAAGTCTTTCAGGGCTTCAGCTGCAAAGTCGATCTGGCCAAACTGCGGACTGTTTTGGGGAATTCCTGCTGACAGCATATCAAAGGCAGCAATTTTGATGCTTCCACCCTGGCCGGGGCTTGAATAGAGAAAACCGTCCTCAAAGCGAATCTTGCCGTTACTTACCTGCAAAGGTATTCTACCACTCACTGTTCCTTCGCCTACAGCATTGGTAATGGAAAACTGGCGCAATATGTCGGATAATATGAGCCTGTCGCAGAAGATGGGAACAACGAATTCATTTATTTCCGTTGAAAGGCGTATTGCATTGGTAAAGACACGGCCTCCTGCCCATCGCACAACACCCTGTTCGATAAAAATTGACTTTTCGGACTCGATTTGCCAGGTCACATTTCCATGTTCAAATGTCAAGTCTCCGACAGAAGCTTTCTCAAAAAGAATTTTTTGGGCCGGAGCTGAACGCAGGTCCGGCAACGATGGCATCAGCAAACTAATATTTATGTTATCAATTGCCTGTTTTTTCTCAGGAAAATCAAATCTGCCCTTTTGCAGTATAAGTTTCATGCTCCCTTTTAAGCCTTTTGCATCAACTTTGAGTGATCCCTCCAGGCCTAATTCTCCATCGAGAAAAGCATTTTTCAGTGAAGGGTCAAATTTACCGAGATGCAGTGATCTGAAGGGTGCAGGATCCATCTGCAGGTCCAGGTTTGCGTGAAGTTCTGAATCACCTCCTGCCTGCCCGCTTATGTTGGTTACCAAATTATTGACAAGGGTATGGGTAAACCTGCCGTCAAGCCTGTACGCGGAATTCTTCAGTCTGACTCCAGCCTTAAAAGAGCCGATTTCATGGTTCTTCCACTTGATTCCGGAAACGTTAATCTTTCCCGTCGTTTCCCTGTCTTCTGAAAGCCATTGCCAGGGAATCCGCCCTTCAATGGAGTTTATATGAACACTACTTGCCTCTTCATCTGCAATAGCATTGCTGACAATAAATTCGCCGTTTATTTGAAGCGATTTTATATCATGGAGCGGTTGTGGCTCCATTTTTACGCTAAGCTTGATATCACCCTTCCCTGTCAGGGAATCTCTTTTGATTTTTGCTCCAGGAAGTGAGATGGTAACTTCGCCGCTTGAGAGACTTTCCTGCCCTGGTTTTTTTTCCTGGTTAAATGATGCCTGTAAATCGGCATTTGGCAAAATTATTTCAGTTGCGTCAGAACCTGTAACATGAACTTCGGGGATTGCCGCTGAAACTTGCATTTGAGCAGTTTCAGCAGAACCTTTTCCATATAAATTGAACGCTGGGATTTGAGTCGTCAGGCTGATTTGACTAGAGGATATACCTACAGTCTTTTTGCTGGCTGAACTTTCTATTTTTGCCTGCCATGAACCGGTTGGTGTCGTAGTAACTGAAAAATCTCCGTGTAACTCTGGATTGCCAGTTATAACAACAGGTGATTGGGCAGTATTGAAAATTGCAGGACTGTCAGTAATCTTGATCAAAAATGTTCCCAATCCATTTGCAGCTTCATCACCCTCATTAAATGAACCGTTTAAAGCAATTGTGGCTAGAATAGGTTCAACAATGGAACCGTGTACAGATACATCATACTGTTTCCCCTTCCCCATTATCTGCAGTCGTATTGGACTGGTCGTTTTATCAGTTCCTGCGGGTGGACCGAATGTGACTGGAAAAGTTTTTAAATTGAGGGATTCAAGTTCACCGTTAATCCTGGTTGCAAGAAGCTTAAACGGCATGAGATTAATTTCTATATTTGACTGGATGGAAGCTTTTCCAAAAGTGAGATTTTCCTGCATTTCTCCAAACAGGAAAGCAAACATATTCAGGTTAAGAGAATCGACAGAAAGAGCGAATATGCCTTTGTTCTTTGCAAGATCAACAGAACCTGAAATTTCAATTTCTTGTCCCTGTGGGAATATCTGCAAATTGAGTTGATAAGCAGGCTGGGTGTCTTTATCTGTCTCTTCTATTCTGGTTATCTTCAGGCTAAAAGGAATGAGAATGGGCTGTTGTTCGTATAAAATATTTAATAAACCATTTTTGACCTGGAAATTATCCAATTGCAAAGGCAGGTTAATTGATGATGAAGCCGGAGAAACTTCATCTTTCGTATTTGTTGCAGCAATTTTTTCCAGATCCAAGCCGGGGATGATAATCCTGCCTGCTGCTATTTCCAGGTTCAGGGTAAGGCCGTTTATCC
>JAAXQI010000053.1 GCA_012974315.1 Desulfobacterales bacterium
CCACGTGTGTCGAAAATATACTGTGCGCCCGGAAATGCCGGGATCAGCAAATTAGCTGAATGTATTCCCATCAGCAGCGAAGACATAAAAGGGCTGCTTAATTTTGCTCTAAAACATCAAATTGATCTCACTCTCGTGGGGCCTGAAGTCACATTAACCCTTGGGGTTGTCGATGCCTTTGAGAAAAAAGGGTTGCGCATCTTCGGCCCTTCGAAAAAGGCGGCAATACTTGAGGGGAGTAAAGTTTTTACTAAAAAATTTATGCAGGACTATAACATCCCGACAGCCGGTTTTGCGGTTTTCCGTAAACGCGAAAGGGCAATTGAATATGTAGAGCGTATCGGTGCTCCTGTGGTTATTAAAGCTGATGGACTGGCGGCTGGCAAAGGGGTGATTGTGGCACAAACAGTGCAAGAGGCCATTGATGCTATTGATTTGATCATGAAGGATAAGGCCTTCGGTGATGCTGGAAACCTTGTGGTTGTTGAGGAATTTATGACGGGAGAAGAGGCTTCTTTCCTGGCATTTACTGATGGTAAAACAGTTCTGCCTTTGCCCACTTCACAGGATCATAAACCAATATTTGATAATGACAAGGGGCCAAACACCGGTGGAATGGGTGCTTATTCTCCCGCACCGGTAGTGACACCTGCACTGGAAAAGCAGGTTATGAATAAGATAATGCTCCCTACTGTCAAGGGGATGGCAAAGGAAGGACGTCCTTATAAGGGCGTCCTGTATGCCGGTTTAATGATAAAGAACGGTAAGGCTAAAGTTGTCGAATTTAACTGCCGTTTTGGCGATCCCGAGGCCCAACCGCTTCTCATGCGATTGAAAACAGACCTTGTTGATATTATTGATGCTGTTTTAGATGGAAGTCTGCATAAAATATCCATGGATATAGATTTGAGACCGACCGTGTGTGTTGTCATGTCATCAGGAGGCTATCCTGGGCCGTATCAAAAGGGAAAAGTTATTGCAGGGCTCAATAAGGCAGCTAAACAGGATTCTGCTGTTGTATTTCATGCTGGAACCGCTCTGAAGAAAGGTAAGACGGTTACCGCGGGCGGGCGGGTTTTAGGAATAACAGCCATTGGAGATGATCTTGATGAAGCCATCAATAGTGCATATGAAACTGTAGCAATGATTAAATGGCCAGGCAGTTTTTACAGGAAGGATATCGGCGCCAAGGCTGCAAGACACACAAAAAAAACTCCAACAACAGTTTCTGGCAAGGCCCAGGTTGGTATAGTCATGGGCAGTGACTCCGATTTACCTGTCATGCAGGCAGCCGCCGACTTTCTGCACTCAATGGATATTCCCTATGAGATAACCGTTTCTTCAGCACATCGTACCCCTGACGCTGCCAGTGATTATGCACAGACTGCAAAATCAAGAGGTCTGCAGCTTATTATTGCTGGTGCGGGAATGGCAGCACATCTGGCTGGCGTTCTTGCTGCCCATACGAATATTCCAATTATCGGTGTGCCCATCGATGCGTCATCATTAAATGGTCTTGATGCTCTGCTTTCCACAGTTCAAATGCCGCCAGGTGTGCCGGTGGCAACCATGGGTATAGGCAAGGCCGGAGCCAAGAACGCAGGAGTGCTGGCTGCCAGAATTCTGGCTCTCAATGATAAAAAGATAGCTGTGAAGTTGGATGCGTTTAAAAAGGAAATGGCCAGGCAGGTCGAAGCTAAAAATAAGAAGCTGCAGGCCCGCTAAATTAATGAATCAATACCAACACAAAAAACATACTGTTGGTTATCAGCCCTGTTCAATAGCGGACCTGAACAGGGCTGTCGCTGTTTTAAACAATGGAGGTGTAGTTGCCTTCCCAACAGAGACCTATTATGGACTGGCGGTTGATCCCCTGAACCCTCTGGCATTGAATCAGTTGTTTACCTTGAAACAAAGGGAGATTGCCAAGCCGATACTGACGCTTGTTGATGACAGGGAATCATTATCTTCCCTCGTGCACGAAATTCCAATTGTGTATTTACCACTTATGGAAAAATTCTGGCCAGGACCGCTCACTTTAATTTTTCAAGCAAAAATCAATCTGCCTGTTTTGTTAACAGCAGGGACCTCTACAATTGGAGTGCGTCATTCGTCCCATCCCTTTGCCAGACAACTCCTGCGTGCATTTGGAAGACCCATAACCGCCACCAGCGCAAATATATCAGGGCATGATGCTGCAATCGATGCTTACGAGGTAAAGGCCCAGTTCGGCACTCAAATTGACATGGTTTTTGATGGCGGCAAAACACCCGGAATACTAGGTTCGACTATTGTTGGCCTTGATGGCATAAAACTGAAGTTGATCAGAGAGGGTATTATACCCTTTGATGAAATACTGCGTAGTGCAGCCTGAAAAGTCCGCAGTGGAAAGGGTTGAAGATTAAGCAAAGGTATGAGGTTCAAGGTTTGTCGGCATACGAATCTGCCGACGATTGACGACGGTTCGCGGAAAAGATGTAACTAAAAGATAAAAAACTTACACCGCGCACCTCATACCTCGAACCGTATACCTTTTCTTTATTTTTTATCCAACTTGCAGGTGTTTATCCCAAAGGGAAGATAAGCAGGACAGTGTCCCATTGATGCAGTTGCAATAGGTATAATGCCTATGAGACCCCACCAGCTTCCTGCCACAAGCCCTATAATTATAATAGCCAGACCAGCTGCAAATCGAAAAATTCTGTCAGATTCGCCAATATTTTTTTTCATAACTTTCTCCAAATCCTAAATAATTAATGACAATATCGCTTATTGTAACGTATTCTTTCTTGTTTTAAAAAAACTATAAACATATTCACAAATTATGCCACTATATCGTAGGTTGAAAATCGAGTGAGCAGAAAATAAAATTATAAATGAGTCCAAAACCCTAAGCGGAAAAGTCGTTTTTACAAACATATAATTTCAAGGTAATGTCCAAACAGCTGCATGAACTTGAATTAATCTTCAGCATAGAAATTATAGATGCAAATTGAACTGCAATCATTAATACCTGCTGCAATCTTTTCAAATAGCGGGAATGTTTTACTGGCTGTCATACTGCTTTTGTCTATTGTTGTGGCTCTTTCAGGTGTTGTCAACCTCTATAGCCGCAAACCTGTCTGGCAGAAAATTACAACTGGAATGATAATCGCAATCAGTCTTCTGTTTATTGGAGGTTTTTTGTGGATATCTTGGTTCCATTGGCAGATATACCGGAATTTACCACTTGAACTTCCGGAAAACCTCATGGGCTGGGTAAATCGACAGCTTGAGAATATGAATAGAAGCAGTTCCTATGGTATGCCTCTTTATGATCCGGCAAACCCTCCCCGCTACAAGATACCCCTTTGGATTGAGAACGAGAAATACTACTTCTGGTTCATGTGTTATGCAATAATGGCACTGATTGTTCATCTGCGTTTACAGAACCATCGATTCCGGGCCTTTCTCCATCTTTTTCTAGCTGTCCAGGTGGCAATTCTTTATTTTTGGGTAAACCCTTTTATTGAGCCATTGTCAAAGTTTTTTAATGAGATTGGTCCCTGGTATGCTGCCGAGCAGTCAGTTATGCATAAAGCAGGATATTTCATGCGGCTCTATCCCAAAATGATTTTTTATTATAACGCTGAATATATGTGGTTTCATCCGCCGCTTCTTTTTATTTCATACGGGAGCATCACCATCATCTTCATTACATCTGTTTTTATGCTCTTTAAAAGAGATCTGCTGCTTGAAAAGATCGGCTACCAGTATGCTAAACTCGGTTTTTTTATGCTTACTCTCGGTATGCTTTTAGGCTATCCATGGGCCCTGAAGGCATGGGGATCAAACTGGTGGTGGGATCCTAAGATTTGCAGTTCCTTGATTATGTGGGCAGTTTTTTCTACTTATCTGCATACAAGGCTCTATGCCAACAAAAAGTCAATGTGGTATTTTACTTCAATTCTGGGCATTATCTGTTTCTTTGCAATGATATTTACATTTCTGACATCTTTTTATTTCCCCGGAGAGCATACGTTTCAGTAACAGATAATGTTATGGGTAACATCACCCAGGGTTGAGAGGAAATTTATAGAGAATTTGATGCGATAAAAATATGATGAAATTAAAAAATTCATATGACTTTTACCTGATTCTTGCCACTACGATAGTG
>JAAXQI010000059.1 GCA_012974315.1 Desulfobacterales bacterium
ATATACGACTAATAGGGTAATTGTATGGGCCATAGCTCCTGGATAACGAAAATTATCAAAGATTTTGTAACGCAGTCACCACTCAACGACATGGGATTTGAAAAGCCGGAGAAAATTTTTGACACACCTCTTGTTGGTTTCTCCAGTGGTTTAGATCCTCTCTATGATGAATATAAATCCCATATTGGCAACTTTTATTTTACCCCTTTGGAACTGTTTGCAGAATCCTTTCCGGGAAAGAAATATTCTGCTGAAGATCTTACGGTGGTCAGCTGGATAATTCCCTCCACAGCAGTAACCCGCAAGGAACATGGCGCTCAGAAACGGTACCCGTCAGAGCGCTGGGCCCGGACACGTGACCTTGGAGAGAAATTTAACAACGCTATCCGTATTCAAGTAGTTGAACAACTCAAGGCAGCAGGTGTTGCAGGAGTGGCCCCATTGCTCGCACCCCATTGGGCCAGGTACAGTGAAGGACCCTATGCACCATGCTCAAACTGGTCCGAGCGTCACGCTGCCTATGCGGCAGGACTGGGAACATTCGGCCTCTGTGACGGCTTGATCACCCCGGTCGGTAAGGCAGTTCGCATCGGTTCTGTCATTGCGGCAATACAAATTCCTCCCAGCACCAGGCCCTATGATGATCACCATGCCTACTGTTTGCATTTTACTGAAAATATCTGCAGAAAGTGCATTCCGCGGTGCCCGATAAAGGCTCTCAGCCAAGAGGGACACGACAAGAAACCCTGCATGCAGTACGTGGAACATACAATGAATAAGTATATTAAAAAGGAATATGGACTTGAGACTTATGCCTGCGGACTGTGCCAGTGCAATGTACCATGCACAGACAAGATCCCAACGAGCGAAGATGTCTGATTTTCAGAAAAAAATATAAGGAAAAATGTCCAAAACTCTCAGCCTTAAGAAAAATCCTGTGAGCAATTTTTCACGTGGGTTCCTTTGTCCTTTCCGGGCCGGCAAGTTCATCAAGAACCATCCCAGGCTCCTGAAGTACATTATTGTGCCGTTTTTTATCAATGTTGTGGTGTTGAGCGCTGCTGTATACTGGGGTTTTTCTTTCTTCAATACTGTTGTTGTGCATTACATACCCCAGGGCGAGGCATGGTACTGGGTAATACTCTCATATTTCCTCTGGACAGTTGCCATTCTCGTAACCATGGTTCTGGTCTTTTTTGGCTTTACTGTCACCGGAGCCATCATTGCATCACCGTTTAATGACATTCTCTCTGAAAAAACAGAAGAGATGTTGACCGGAATCCCTAATGATGAACCCTTTGTTTTCAAAGTCTTTCTCAAAGACGCCACGCATACGGTAATGGATGAGAGCAAGAAGATCATTATCTTCGTGGTTCTGATGGCGCTTCTGCTTCCCCTCAACCTGCTGCCCGGGGGCTCCCTGCCCTATTCAGTTCTCACAGTGCTGCTGACTGTTTTTTTCCTGGTGGTAGAGTATACCGGCTATGTGTTTTACAGGAAGCACTTGACCTTCAGGGATCAGAAACGCTTTATCTTCTCGCAAAAATTTCTGATGCTGGGATTTGGTACCGGTGTGATGGGAGTGCTGGCTGTCCCCTTCCTGCAGTTTTTCTGCATTCCTTTAGGGGTTGTGGGGGCTACCCAGCTTTGGCATGATCTCTCCGGCCTTGAAACTGTTCAACCGGATAACTGATTAAAAAAATTTCGTTATTCTTCGACAGTGTAACCTAACCAGGTAACTGCATCATTCATTTGACGGAATACGCAGATCTGCTGGGAATGCTCTGAAGATATTATTTCCCACATACGACTCATGCCATACACTGCATCCCTACAGGCAACAACAGCGCACCTGCCGTCACCGATCAATGCATCAATAGAGGTCTGCCATTCCGTGATATCGTCTATATCCTTGGTTGTAACATCAAAATTCTCAATACCGCTATAATCACAGAGCATATTGAAACCTGCCTGCCAATCCTCATGTTCTACAATTTCAAGGAAGATGTCCTTTAATTCCAGGACATTTACCCTGCCGTTGGCTGTATTCTCCGCCAGTTTCCTTTCTTTATCAATTGTAATTCTGTGACACATCCTTTTCACCCACTACCCAAAACTTTAATTATACATTTCCTCTTTCAAACTTATTGAAATTGGTATCCTCTCTTTGTAAACAGATCAATTGAAGCATCGACCACATCAGGATCATATAAAATGCCCCTGTTCATGGTAATTTCCTCAAAGGCATCATCAATGCCAAGTGCAGCGCGATATGGGCGATGGGAAGACATTGCTTCAACAACATCAGCAACTCCTAATATCCTGGCTTCAAGGAGGATCTCATCTTTCTGAAGATTGAACGGATAACCGGAACCATCAAGCCTCTCATGATGCTGGAGCACGATATCGGCAACAGGCCATTTAAAATCTATTCCCTTTAATATCTCGTAACCTGTCTCAGGATGCTGCTTGATCAATGAAAACTCTGAAGAACTGAGCTTACCAGGCTTACTGAGTATCTCGGCAGGTACTGAAATTTTACCCAGGTCATGAATAACCCCTGCCATGCGAATGCCGAATATCTCATCTTTGGACAGCCCCATTTCAAATGCAATGGCCCGTGCTATTTCAGTGGTTCGCCTTTGGTGACCGGCTGTATAGGCATCCCGTGTCTCAACGGTTCTGGCTATTGCCTGGATTGTACAGTCCAGGTTCTTGCTTAGCATCTTCATGCTGTCTTTTAAAGAATTTTCAGCCAGTCTGCGATCGGTAATATCCTTGTAGACCTTAACCACAACTGAGGGTTGACCGTTATTATCCCAGGATACAACCCTGGTGGTGCCTTCAAAATACCTGTCAGAGCCATTCTTGATCGCCATCTTTATTGAATGACGCTTGACTGTACGTCCATTGCGAAAGGCACTTTGGGTCACACATGACGATTCATCGTCACAGAGTTGTTTGTTGCCATAAAGAGATTCACAACAGGACTTGCCGACAATACCCCGTCCAAAAATTCTTTTTGCATTCTCATTGGCCCATAAAATCTTTAAATTCCTGTCAACCAGGGTTATATGGGCATCAACCGATTCCAGCATTATCTGATACTTTGCTTCACACTTAAGAAGAGTTTCCTGGGCATCAAGTTTGCTTTGAGCCTTCTCCTGTTCGAGCAGCTCAATTCGCTTGATCAGTAAATCCTGCGATACTTTATCATTCACTGTATAGCTGCCCAGTTCTTTGATTATGGCTGCTTTCATCGTACCTTATCTCCTTAAACCAGTAATTTTAATTTGTTCCAAAATCCTTAATTCCTGGGCTCTGATTTACTTTTTCTTTAATCTCAGTTATTGGAAGGCCTGAAATGGCCGATAAATGGCGGAAATGAGGATTATCTTTCTTCATGATATCGCTTATTCTTGAAAAGGAATTGCTAATAAAGATCTTCCCGGTCTGGTTTTCATGGTGCACACCAAAACGGATCTTGTTCCGCTCTTCCTGGGTGAGTCGACTGATAAGGTTCTTTGTGGTCCATATCTCACCATTCTGAGCAAAATCAGAAAGTCTGCCAGCTATGTTGATAGTATCCCCAAGAGCGGTGAATTCTATATTGTTTGCCGATTGAATGGTGCCGAAAAATTCCTGTCCTTCATTTATGCCGGTATTTAAAAACAGTTCATTGTTCCACCCTTTTCTCAGTCTCCACTTACTGCTTAATTCCTTCATAACTTCACGTATTTCAATCGCACAGTTAACTGCATTCATTAAGTAGTTAACTCCTGGTCTCTTTATGAAATAATAGAGCATTCCGTCCCCGGCATGCTTACCGTAAATGGCATTATACTTTTCAAAGGTTGGCCCGACTGACTGCCATAACTCATTGATCATTTCAAAATATTGAGCTGGAAGCAATTCAGCACTTATCTTTACTGAATCCTGAAGGTCTGCAATAAGTACACAGAGAGACACCAGCGACGGCATTCTGTTTTTCAGTAAATGATCAATAACTTTGCAACGCTGGGTAAGCATGTCCAGCAAAGCGGTGTTAACACTGTCCGTAGGAACATAGACAAAAAAAGTTCCTTCCCGAAATGACATGGAATGCACCCAGAAAGACGACCGGCTACCATCTAATTTTATTAAAGATACAGGG
>JAAXQI010000209.1 GCA_012974315.1 Desulfobacterales bacterium
TGAATAATAGTCTTTAACATATATATTCTTGATTGCCTTCCTGGGAGCTCCTTCATAACGTTCTGGATGAAAATAGAAAACCATCATATCCTTGACGCCGTCAAAAAACCTGGTCTGCCCAAGATCATCGTAATGTATCTGGGCCAACCAGCCTGGATATTTCGCCACAAACATGCCGCAGACTGCACAGCGAACCTGGGAAGAAACAGTATCAGTTGCCTTCCCATTGGCCAGGAGAATTGGTGTAAAGATTATCAGTTGGGCAAAAAATAGGAGTATAAGAATTCTTGTTGTTTTCATAGCGCTTCTTTTTATAATTTTTATCATGTTAGCACCTACTCCTGAAAGTATTGATCGAGAAGTTCGGCAAGCTCTGCCTCACTGACTCCCCCTAAAAGCGCGGCAAGCAGTTTATGCTCCGGCGACAGGATCAATGCGAGCGGTTGTGCTTTGATATTAAACTGTTTGGCAATTTTACCTTCCGGATCAAAAATTACAGGAAAAGTAATGTTTAGTTCATCTGCAAAACTTTGCACTTCTGCAGAATTAGCACCATTATTGTTTATATACACAATCTTAAGACCCTTCTGGCGGTATGTATCGTAAAATTTGTTGAAAATTGGAGTGTCCGCCTTGCAGTATGGGCAGTTGAGCAGAAAAAAACGCACAATTACCGGGCTGCCTTTATGGGAAGTCAGTGAAAATGTTTTGCCTTCAAGATCAGTACCTGAAAATGGAGAAAGTGTGTCTCCTGTTCGTATGGCTTTTGGGTTATCTCCTGAACAACCGTTTAACAATAAAACACTGGCAACAATTGAGAGGAACAAAATAATTAAGGTTTTCATTTTCATCGGATTATACAATTCCCATAGTTTAAATTTTCAAAGCTTACTTGAAGGAGATGCAAAAATATAGAGAGCCCAACCCCTAAATCTTTATGTAATTACAAATACTAAACGATGCAGAGGTTTTCGGCAAGATGGAGTCCTGTAAATAAGGCAAATATATTACATTATTAACTCTTCAGAAACGAGTGCTCAGAATCTATTAAAAACTTGCCACAAAAAGGGTTGCAGGGTATCTTCCTGAACTTGTTGGCCCATCCCGCAGAAATAATCCGGGGGAGAAAGTTGTTGTTTAATGGCCAAGGTATTAATCTTTATAAAATGAATTGATCCTTGATCTTGCAGATCCCTGATCTTATTGATCCTTGATCTTTTGAAAATAATAGCAATAAATAATATTATATATAACCAACTATTATAAAGGAGGATTTTAACTATGCATCAGGTTCGCAAAATTTGCATTTTACTGGCAGCTCTGATTTTTTGTTTCAGTGGGCTGGTTATGGCTGAAGTAATAAAGGGAGACTCAAAGACTTTTGAACTTGATGCCAACCCCATTGATATGACCACTACTGGCGATGGGAAATATACTTTTATCCTTGCGAAGGGTGGTAAAGTTTTTATTTTCGACAATACCAGTGGTCAGATTAAGGATACCCTCAACGTGAGTGAATCTGTGGTGAACATTGGTACATCTCCCAGCGGTGATTTTTTGCTGCTTGCGGACAGTAAGAACAAAACACTTGAAATGGTCAAGATCGCTTTTGTCGTTAATATTGACATTTCCGGTCTGCCTTTCAAGGGACCTGCCAATGCCCCGGTGGTCGTTGCAGTATTCAGCGACTACCAATGACCTTACTGCTCAAAGGTTGAACCTTTACTCGAGCAGGTGCTCGAGCAGTATCCGAATGACGTCAAACTGGTTTTCAAAAATTTTCCACTGACAAGAATACACAAGGCTGCCATGAATGCAGCTATAGGCGCCCTGGCCGCAAACCAGCAGAGTAAATTCTGGGAATTTCACGCACTGCTCTTCAAGAACTACAGCAGCCTCAGCGACGCAAAATTTGATGAATTTGCACAGTCCCTCGGGTTGGACATGAAACAGTTCAAAGAGGATATGAAAAATCCAGCCCTGGCTGCCTTAGTCCAGCGCGATTTGCAAGACGGTGCGGAAGCGGGTGTGCGCGGCACCCCGTCTATTTTTGTCAATGGGCAAATGCTGAAGCAGAGAAGTCTTCCTGGTTTCAAGCAGGCCATTGATGCTGAGCTGGCAAAGAAAAAAAAGTAGGCTCTTTATAGATTATGCAGCAATCTGCTGAGTGAAGAGGTCAATATGAAAAGCTTCCGCAAGGAACTCTGGTTCAATGTTCCCACCAGGCGCGCTTTTATTAATATTACTCCACAGGTGGATAAATGTTTGCGGGAAAGTGGTGTACGGGAAGGACTCGTGCTGGTGAATGCCATGCATATAACCGCCTCGGTTTTTATTAATGATGATGAATCCGGTCTGCATCATGATTATGAGGTCTGGCTTGAAAAGCTTGCTCCCCATGAGCCTGTCTCCCAGTACCGACATAACGGGTATGAGGACAACGCTGACGCCCATTTGAAGAGACAGGTGATGGGACGGGAAGTGGTTGTTGCAATCACTGACGGAAAGCTTGATTTTGGCACCTGGGAACAGATTTTTTACGGTGAGTTTGACGGCGGCCGTAAAAAAAGGGTCATGGTTAAAATCATCGGTGAGTAACCAGAGTCAACTATTACTAATCATCTAAAGGCCTCAAACTCCACCCATTATTCATGATGCAGTCATAAATCTTGGGTCCTTTTTCGTTCTGCCGGGAGACCAGAGTATGGGACTTTTTGAAATAATTGCCATCCTGCTCACCCTTTCCGCGGTTTTCAGTTTTATCAATTACCGGTTTCTGAAACTGCCGAATACCATCGGCCTTATGCTGATCGGGCTTTTGTTCTCCTTCCTGCTTATTGCAATCAGCTGGTTTTTTCCAGCGTCCAGGCAATGGGCGGTAGAAATGCTTATCCAGATTGATTTCGATGAAACCCTGTTGCACGGTATGCTCAGTTTCCTGCTTTTTGCAGGTGCCCTGCATGTGAATATCAATGACCTGCGGCAGCAGTACAGGATTATTCTGGGCCTGGCAACTGCAGGTGTGGTCCTTTCAACCTTTATTATCGGTATCTTGAGCTGGGGGATGCTGGACTTGCTGGGACTCAAAATATCCTTTATTTATTGCCTGCTTTTCGGCGCCCTGATCTCACCGACAGATCCCATAGCTGTCCTGGGAATCCTCAAAAAAGCTGATACGCCGAAAAGCCTGGAAACGAAGATCATCGGGGAATCACTTTTCAACGACGGGGTAGGGGTTGTCATTTTTCTTATTATTCTTGAAGTGGTAACCAGCGGACATGACATCAGTGCTGCCAGGGTTTTCATGCTTTTTGTGCAGGAGGCCATAGGTGGAGGATTGCTTGGGCTGTGCGCAGGAATGGTTTCCTACTGGATGCTGAAACAGGTTGATAATTATCAGGTTGAAATCCTGATCACCCTGGGATTGGTTACAGGTGGATATGCCCTGGCGGATGCTATGCACCTTTCCGCACCAATCGCGATTGTGGTTGCCGGCCTGCTCATCGGTAATCATGGCAGGAGCTTTGCCATGTCGGAGAACACCCGGGAAAACCTGGACACCTTCTGGGAACTGGCCGACGAGGTGCTGAACGCGGTTCTTTTTCTGCTTATTGGACTTGAGGTAATGGTTTTAAGCTTCAGTTGGATGAGTCTGGCTGCAGCTTTGCTGGGAATTGTTGTAGTGCTCTCTGCCCGTCTGGTCAGCGTGTCGGTGCCAATTCATTTACTGAAGCGTCTTAGAACCTTCAGCCCCCATGTAGTAAAAATCCTTACCTGGGGAGGGTTGCGGGGCGGTATCTCTATAGCCCTGGCATTGTCATTGCCTGCGGGTCGGGAGCGTGATGTTCTGCTGGCAATAACCTACGGAGTAGTTGTTTTTTCTATTCTGGTGCAGGGATTATCAATTGGTCCTTTTCTTGAAATGCTGGAAGAAAAAAAATAGCTGCAAAATTTATCGAAGAGATTACCGCTCAAACCGGAGTTGTTCATCGGACCGCGGATAAACAAAATGCCCTTGCCAGGCTGACGGCGATTGTTCAGGCTGAAACAATCAACACGGTCATGGTGTCAAACGATGACGTCGTGTCAGCCCTGAATCTGCCGGCCTGGGGCAGAGAAAACAATATCAAAATCTT
>JAAXQI010000207.1 GCA_012974315.1 Desulfobacterales bacterium
GAGAAAACCGGCACCAGTACCAGCACCAGCACCAGTCATGAAAAAACCCGTAGAGAAAATTTCAATATCACTGTTTATTGAGTTTGATTTTGATAAGGATGTGATTCGGCCCCAGAATTATGACGATGTAAAAAAGATTGCAGACAGCATGAAGAAATACTCCGAAGCTAATGTCCTGCTGGAAGGACATACCGATAATGAGGGTACTGAATTATACAACATGGGGCTTTCCAGACGGAGAGCAGAAAGTGTTAAAAGGTACCTTATTGAAAAGTTCAATGTTGACGCTTCAAGGATTTCAACTCTCGGTTATGGTCAATCCAATCCGATTTCAACCAATGGTACACCAGCCGGCCAGCAGAAGAATCGCAGGGTTGTTGCCATTATTGAATAAGCTGTTCATAGTTACTCATATTTCATCAAAGGGCGGTTAAGCAGATTAACCGCCCTTTTTCTATTTTACATGGCCCTGATACAGGCATGCCTGTTGTCACCTGCCATAAAGATTCTTTCTTGTACTTTCCTCCCTCCTTCAGGATTATTTTATCACCGCAACATGCTTTTAATGAAATCTTTTAAAAGCATGCTATACTTATAGTCAAAGATTTCTCCGGTCTGACAGCCGTTCGAGATGACACGAGAGGGGAAAATGAAAACAAGTCTTCATGGATATCGGCATACTGATCTGATAAAATTTCGAAAGAAAGGAATTTAAATTACCAATGGACAACGCTATGCCCGAAAAAATAGATAAAGGTGCCAGGATCCGCTTCCGCCTCGGGTGGGATGTATTGTTCGGTTTAAAATTCGCTCTGTTTTTGCTTCTCTTATGGGCTGTGCCGTTTTACATGAGCGGCTGTGCATCAACAAACACCATTAATATGACCCCGATTGATATTCCCTTAATCGATAAATGGAGCGGTGATTATCCTGTATCCGAACTTGGCAGATTGCCTGAAGGACAAAATGAATCGGCCGTCGGCTACATCGGTGATAAGGTAACTTTTGTTCCTGTCTGGCAGGCCTTTATGCCGGAAGAAATTCTGCCGACGGTTGACTTCAGCAAAAACATCGTGGTATTCACCCGAAATGATCAATTTTATAACCGGACATCCATTTTCAAGGTTGAACTTCGAGACGGATCAGCAGAGATTCTTGCCATGGAAACCATGTCAGCATTGCCCATAGAAGAAAAGGTGGCCATGGCCATGGCTGTTATACCGCGCGAAGGGGTCAGGGCCATCCTGTCTGGAACCGAAAAAATCCTGGTTATGGACTTTAAATAACGTCTTTGGATCACTGTGAACAGTTTATTTAAATTCCGGTTTTTTATTGCAAGTCTTCTGCTCTTTGGTTTAAACCTTTCATGCGCCCAACCCGGAAACAGCCCACTGCCACAAGGCGTTCCGCCCGCAGATACGCCTGCGAATGGAGTCTATTTCATTGAGAATGACCCGGTGCAGCTTGAAAATGGTCTGGCAGAAATGGAGGCCGCCCCAGGTTCAGCCTCCAAAATCAGGATTGTGTTACTGGGGGAAGCTCTCTATAGTTATCTAAACGACGACACTGAAAAAGATGCTGTAATATTCCTGACCTATCAGGGCGGGGGGAGCGGGACATTTTTTTATCTTGCAGTCGCACTTCATGAAAACGGAGGATTCAAGGGGAAAAATTCCATTTGGCTTGGTGACCGTATCGGTCTTCCCATAGCCAGGGTGCAAAACGGCCTGATCACTGTAAAATACCTTGATCGTAGCTATGATGAACCTATGGCAACTGCTCCCAGCCTGGAGCAAACACGGTATTTTATTGTGGACGATTCCGGGTTGCAGGAAATTATAACTGCTGCAGATGAAGCAGTTATTCAGGGTTGGCTCACTATCGGCCATGAAGTCCGTTCTTTTTTACCCTGCAATAAAACTGACGAACTCTGGCTTACTGGTAATTCACCAGCCCTTGATACAATTATTTCAGCACATGGGAAATCAATCGCCGGGTTACCACCTTACACTCCTGTCTTCGCTATTCTTTCAGGAAGTAGGATCGCTTCCCCTGAAGCAGGTTTTGGAGCAGATTACAAAGAATCGTTTTCTCCGTCCCGGCTTATTCGCATATGGCCGCAGGGAAACTGCCGCGGTGATTTTATCCTGCTTGATTCACCTCTGCCCGGGGCAGCCATTTCATCTCCCCTTAAAATACAAGGACAGGCCCGTGGCACTTGGTTTTTTGAAGGGGATTTCCCCGTTATTCTGTTTAATTCGCAGGCTGAGAAAATAGCGGAAAGCTACGCAACAGCAAAGGGGGAATGGATGACGGAAAATTTTGTCGAGTTTGAAGGCATTATAAGCTTTGAAAGCTCTCTCTCCGGCCAGCAGGGGACCCTTATCCTGAAAAAGGACAACCCCACGGGCTTGGCACAGTTTGATGATGAACTGAAAATTCCTGTACATTTTAAATAAGGAAAACCGGTGGGAAGACTATCGTAATCAAATGCAATAATCGGATAAAACAAGACATCAATGTGTGAATAAACCTGACTCTATTTATCAATAACTTAAAAGGCATAGAGCATTAAAAAATTATGAAATATTTTCTATTCGCCACCGCCAGAAAAACAATCAAGGCAATCATATACCTTATGATCGGAGGCCTGCTGGTTCTCCTCACAGTTTTTGTTATTTACCTTGAAAAGCGGCCGGACCTTAATATATGGCATACGGTAGAACTTGATGAAGAATTTACCACAAAATCCCAGGTGGCCGATTTCAGGCAATATCTTGAATTGGAAGAGAAACTTTTCCAGCAACTGGAAGAAAGGGTATACGCCAGGGTTGCGCCGGAGGACCGGCATGGCTTGAACCGCTTCAATCACGGCTCCATGTCTGATCCAACCCGTTGGTCGCAGAACTGGAACCGGACCTTTGAACTTACCCGGGAATCCCCCAAAGCCGGGGTCCTGCTGCTGCACGGCATGTCAGACTCACCTTACAGCCTGCGGTCCATAGGTCTGAGTCTGCATGAAGCCGGGGCAACGGTTATCGGCTTAAGAATCCCCGGACATGGCACTGCCCCCAGCGGGCTTGTTGAAGTGTACTGGCAGGACATGGCGGAAGCAGTGAAATTGGCGATGAAACATCTGCAAAAAACAAGCAATGGTCAACCGCTTTACATTATCGGTTATTCAAACGGCAGCGCTTTGGCCCTGCATTACACCCTGTCCACTTTAGATGATCCGCAATTGCCCAAACCAGACGGACTGGTCTTGGTATCTCCGGCCATCGGGGTCACTCCCCTTGCAGTTTTGGCTATCTGGCAGGCGCGCCTCGGGCACCTGCTCGGATTGGATAAACTGGCCTGGAATGCCATCGAGGTCGAGTACGATCCCTACAAGTACAACTCCTTTGCTGTCAATGCCGGGGACCAGGTTTACCGGTTGACCAGCGAGATACAAAACCTTATCAAAAAAAACATTGCCGCGGGACGTCTGCAGCAACTGCCCCCCATGCTCGCCTTTCAGTCCGTTGTTGATACAACCGTATCTCCATCAGCCCTGGTTACCGGGCTTTTTGAAAAACTTCCTGCGTCCGGGCATGAACTGGTATTCTTCGACATAAACCGCATTAACGAAGCTGCCAGATACTTTAATAACGACCCAAAGCCCTACCTGGACAGGATGCTCTACGATAAAGAACTCTCTTATACACTGACTATTGTCGCCAATGAAAATGGAGCAAGCCGCGAGGCCCATTTCCTGCGCAAAGAAGCCGGCACAAACGTTGTCGATACTGCACCCCTCGGCATCGCCTGGCCCCATGGCATACATTCACTCGCCCATGTTTCCCTTCCCTTTCCGGAATCCGATCCTCTTTATGGGGTAAACAATTCTGATGAAAACCCCGGAATTCACCTGGGGAACGTTGCACTGCAGGGAGAACGCGGGGTGCTGCGAGTTTCCGCTGCCGCCATACTGAGGTTGCGTTGGAACCCTTTTTACCCATTCATTGAGCAGCGAATATTTGATTTTGTCGGACTCGAATGACAGAAATACGGAATTCAGCCTTGAGAGTGAGAATCTTTTCGAACACCTGGCCAAGCGCGCAATCTGCAGCCTGTCAT
>JAAXQI010000081.1 GCA_012974315.1 Desulfobacterales bacterium
AACATTTGCAGCAGTGCTACTTCTCTGCAATGGCTTTTCCTGTTTTTCAACATTCCGCTCACGGACCCTTTGCCCCGAACTGACAACCTTCTCCTGTGTTTCTCTATTCCCTGTCTCTCTCTTTCTTGTTGCATTTGTCTTCTGGGCAACCACCTTATTCCTGCTGCCGGTCTCGACCCTGGTCTGTGTCAATTCTCCGGTTCTTGCCTGGTCTCTATCCTTCGTTGTCACTTCTATTCCCGGCGCTGAAACATTTGCAGCAGTGCTACTTCTCTGCAATGGCTTTTCCTGTTTTTCAACATTCCGCTCACGGACCCTTTGCCCCGAACTGACAACCTTCTCCTGTATTTCTCTATTCCCTGTCTCTCTCTTTCTTATTGCGCTTGTCTTCTGGGCAACCACCTTGTTCCTGCTGCCTTTTTGCCGAGAGGCTTGAACTGTTGTTTCCTTCTGCACATCTCTCCGGGTTTGAATTGCACGATCATCCCCTCTTTCAAACCTTACAGCTTCTCCTGTATTGATCTTTTTCCTTTCAGGTTGCACGATAGCGGCCCCCCTGACAGCATTTCTGACCCGGCCGGCTTTTACAGTATGCTTTTGATCCCTTTCCCTTTCTGAAGTCAGCAGAGGTTTATAATTCTTAACAATTGTCGTTTTATTGACATTCTTAATCCTGACCGTATTGTAGTTGTTAATTACTCCGTGTTTCCTTTGATACAAGTGATTCTTCGGTATAATGAGCGCATGATTAATATACCTATGGCTCGACAGGTTGATATTAATGCTCAAACTCGCCCCTCTTTCCATGACGACTGTCCTTGGTCCCCACTTGCGATAACCGTAATAGGTTTCCCGGGGAGCAAGAGGCAGCCAGCCTATATTATCATTGTAAGCTATCCAGCGAACTCTGCCAGGATGCCAACGGGACCTGTATGTTCTGCCAAAGCTAATGTTAAAGCCAATAGCTGTCACACCGGGAACATTAGATATGTGAACATAAGGGGTCCACAACCAGGCTCCATACATGTTGAGCCAGTGTCCGTGATGATGGGTGGCCCAACCCCATGGATTATAATCTATCCAGACGGGAGATCCATGCCAGTCACCCCAATAGCCCGTAGTATATGGACTCCAGCCGACATCTACAGAGTGCGGCTTCCAGGCCCAATAGTAATGCCCACTGTAATAAATCCTTTGCCACCGCCCATTTGGTTCCATGGCATACGCATATTCCTGCATGGACTCAGGCAAATACTCGGAGCGCACCATACGGTTTTGGGCCAATACCCCTTCTCTGTCTGCGCACCATCTATCCCATTTCCTGTCAATGGGACCGATACCTGCTATAATGGATTTTTCTTGAAATTCAAGGCTGGTTGATCCGGATATGACCTCCACCGTCTCGGCACCATCCTGATATGAGCGAAAAATAGCTTCACCGTACACAGCTGACACAGTTACTGACTTCTTATCCGCCAGTACATCAATAGCACTGCCAGGCTCAACTGTTGCCGTGCCCCTGGCTGTTTCAATCAACAACTTACCTGCGGAGCTTCTATTGTAAAACCTCGCAAGCCCGGAATGCAGAATAAACTCACCTATATCATCATCCAGTTTCAGGATTTCAATCTCAGTGTTTTCGTCCAACCTCACCAGCTGATTATTCGGAAATGCAATTTCCGCCTTGCTATCATCCCCTGTTAGAAGAACATCCTGGGTACCGGCAGGAGATTGCTGGGATGTTGCAACCCAGCTATCATCCACATCCATATAACGGTATATTTGACCTTCTACGTTGGAGATACGCCCGACAGTAATTGCAGCATCAACTGCGCTTCCAATCCATATTGCTGAGAACAGGACCAATAGAAATAAAATGTGTTTTTTCATGGCATCACCTTTTTATCAATCGTTCAAATTGACCTTTTTATCAAATATTCAAATTGATTTTTCCTTGTCTTTACTTAATAAGACAGATACAGACTGTATTTTGTTTACATGATTAGCGGTGAATTGAGATTGTTTTCCATAGACATCGATACTTTCCAGGATAGATGTCTAGTTGTTAACAGCGGATTTGACAGTTCCCAAAAGCTTATTGCACCAGTTTTCAAGTTTTTCCTGGTCATTTGATACTCTTTTTCATATATATTTTTCCTGTTAGTAAAACGAATCAAATAAGATAAAATTTAAATGTGGCATGTTGATGAAATCACCAAATGACTTATGGGCAGATCTGGGAGAGTTACCTGAGGAGGAGGTCATTCACATGATGACAAAACTCTTTACAATCTATGAGGTAAAGTTGAAAAATAAGCCTGCAGACCAGGAAGCCTTGAATTTCTTCAGAAATCTCGATAATTCCATTAGCCAAACCAGTCAGTGCAATTTAAATAGAAGGTAGAGTCCGCAATGACTATAATGAGAGGTGTATTGCTATGAAACAAACAATAATCTTCTATTTGGCAATTGGTTTTGTGCTTGGTATGTTTCAGCAAACCATTGCAACTACCTCAAAGGGAGAAACAGACGGAAGGCATTTTCAAGAAGTAAAAATTGCACTTGCCGGTACCGCAGAAACCAAAGCGGATTATTTTGACGGAAAATCTGCACGTGCAGTAATTCTTGCACCTGGGGCAATGTTTTCCAAAGAGAGCTGGCATTTTCTGTCGGAACGTTTCCAGGATTTGGGAATCAGTTCTATTGCCCTCAACTCTGGCTCCACGCCTGACCTGTTGAACGCTATAGCATTCCTCAAGGCAAAAGGTTTTAAACAAATTACCATAATCGGGGCAAGCATGGGCGGCGCTGGAGTGTTGTTTACCCTTCAGGACAAAATCGACCCTTTGGTGGATTCTGTTATTCTCCTTGCCCCGGCAGGTGGACTACCCATAAAAAGTGAACAGGTTAAAAAACTGTTTATCGTTGCTGAAGATGATATGATCAGTTCAAGTGCTGAAGTATATCATCTGTACAATGATTCTTCCGACCCCAAAAAATATGAAGAGATCATGGGGTCTTCTAACCATGCCCAGCGTTTATTCGACAGCAAACACAAGGAAGATATCATTAAACTGATAATCAATTTTATTGAAAACTAGCCCAGGAGAGACATATGGCTGAGGTGTTGCAAATAAGCAAATCCGATCTTGCCGGTGCCAGGGATACCGGTAACAAGGAATTTATAGAAACAAGCTTTAAAAAAGCTGAAGAGGTTATCAAGGCAGGCGGCTCTGTTTACCTTATGCAGGTTTTTTCGGACGCATCTAAAGAGGTTGCCGATATCATAGAGAACCTGGATCAGCTTGCCCATTTTAAAACTATTTATCTACGTTGAAGCTGTTAATTGCAGCGACATTGCAGGGTAACCAATTACTTTCCCCCCTTAACTTTAAAAAATGCGAGGCAGTTTGACATGCAACTCTATTCCTATCTCACCGGCCCTGATGATGAATCATTTTGTAACAGAATATGCGAAAAGATCAATAATGGCTGGGAACTCTATGGCAACCCGACCCTGACCTTTGACGGCAAGAGTGTCATTGCGGGGCAGGCCCTCACAAAGAATATTGAGGGTGAATATTATAAGGGAATTAACCTGAAAGAAGCAGAATAAGACAGAACCATGACCTTTTCCTGCAAAAATTTTGATTTTAACACTGAAGACTGCCTGAAGCTGAAAACAGATTGCATTATGGGCAGGCCCGGATGCCTCCTGGAAGGCAAAGTGACATTCAGTGAGGAGATTGAAAAAAAATTAAAAGACCTGGAAGATACATCAAAAGAGAGAAAAAAAAGACGGCACAAGCGCCAGGACTAGGACATTACACCTGGCTGGACTACCTTTTCATTGATGCAAAATCGCTCTTGTCAACTTTCTCTTGTTTCCTTTCTTTCAACCGTGATATAAAACACTGACAAATGACCTGATTGTATATCATCCTGTCTCACTTTAACCATTTAATGTAACGGCAACAAAAACGGCTCATTTTCGTCTTATTAGATAAATTGGTTAACCCTTATCTTTTTAGGGACTTGTGCATTCCCCCAAAAGAGCCACCTGTCT
>JAAXQI010000029.1 GCA_012974315.1 Desulfobacterales bacterium
TATAAGAGACAGCTGTAGGTCTTGGTGGTGGTGCACCGTAACCACCTGAAGATGGTGCTGGTGGTGGAGCGCCGTAACCGCCTGAAGGTTTTGGCGGAGGGGCTCCATAACCACCTGAGGACGGAGGAGGAGCACCATAGCCACCGCTTGATGGTGGAGGGGCGCCATAACCGCCTGAAGATGGAGCGGGTGCACCGTAACCACCTGAAGATGGTGCTGGTGCGCCATAACCGCCTGAAGATGGTGCTGGTGCGCCATAGCCGCCTGAAGATTCGGCTCCCTGGACTGCCTTTTCAACAACTTCTGGTGTCTTGCCTGTCTGACTGTACAACGTCAGGTATCCCAGCATCCCAACCACTATTACTATTATTATTGCCAGAGGCTTATTCATTTGTGGACCTCCCTTAAGGCCTTTTATCTCCTAATTAGGAATAAAGAATTATCCCTTTTCGATCATATAGACGAGTTTGCCGCCTTCTTTGGTCTGCTCAAGGATTTCGTGACCAGCCTGCTCACACATCTGAAGAATGGTTTCACCTGAAGAGGCATTATCAAAAATAAGCTTTAAGGTGTCACCTTCTTCCATTTTTTCCAGTGATTTCTTGCAATACAGTTGAGGATGAGGACAAACAAATCCGCAAACATCCAATTCATAAGCATCATCACCAGTTTTTGTAAATTTCATTTCAGCCATTTTAATTTTCCTCCAGATTCATTTATGTATAGTTTTGATATTTAAACTTTATTAAAAGTCAGCCATCTCTTTTAACATCTTTCTTTCTGTCCACCAGTTAAAGAACTTAACACCAAAGAACGCACCTGTAACCATGCCAAGACCAAACAGCCAGCCGCCAGGATCTCCACCTGCAGAGCGGATAAAAAAAGCACCGATATTACAGCCGAGACCGGGACGGGATCCTATACCCATCAGAGTGCCGCCCAAAAGACCCCAGACGATGAGCTCGCCCTGGGGCACCTTGAACTTAAACTCATTGCTGATCAAAGAAAGTATCATGGCACCGAAAATAATTCCTACGGACATCCAGAGGGCGGGGTTGCGCCATAGTTCCGGCAGACCGTTAACCACGCCGAAAAAGACATTATGGCGCATATCAAAGCCTATTTTTTCCAAAATCCAACCGGCAAACTGCGCTTCCTGGGTGGTGATATACCAGTAGCCTGGATCAAAGACGTTACCAAATATTCCTGTGTCTGATCCATGACCCATTTGGGTCAGCAGCTGCCCGAAGTTTGTTACATGGTATTTGAGCTGCATGCCCTTCATGACAAAAATATGCCAGCCGGCAGTGATACCGATCAGCACTCCCATTATGGTGGTACGCTGGGAAGCCAGGATCATCGTTTTGATACCGGTAAGATGAACGCCGATGCCTGTTAGTGGAACCTGGGCATCGGGATTTTTCTTGTTAAATTTTTTGCGTTTCTTGATAAAGCCCTTTTTCATATAGAAAGTGTAGATGACCACAATCAGAAGAAGTGCCGGAATAATGGCGTTGACAAGTGCATCACCGATAAAGTACTTCCAGGCTCCGGGCAGGGCTGAAAAGAATTTTGTATGGGACAGCTGGATTGTGTCCAGATCAAAAATATACCCTGACATGTAATAATCAAACCAGGAGGTCACATTTTCGCGCGGCAGCCAGGCCTTGGACATGGAAGACTGGACCCAGGCCTCAGGAACCAGTTTGGTGAAAGGCCCTCCGGCCGTAACAAAAATTGCCTGACCGAAAGAAATACCCATGATGGACAAGACGGAGGTGCCGTTTCCTTCACCGATTTTATATAGCGAGCCCGAGGCACAACCACCGGCCAGCACCATTCCCACCCCGAAAATTATACCTGCTATCACGGTGTGTATCCCAGCCGGAGCCGGGTGAAAGGTACTCATATTAGTCGCTGCCAATAGCGCCTGAATTAAGCTGAAAAATATCAGGGCAATAAGAATACCGACAGCCATTCTCGGCACACCGGCAGCAAAAAGGTCCCGTGAGGCAGAGGCAAAACAGAACCTGCCATACTGCAAACACATACCATATATAAAGCCGAACCAGAGATAAGCGGAAAGATAAAGGTAATACTCGTGCATGGCATAAGTACCAACGCTTACCAGGCCAAAAAAGCCGACTATGATATAAACCCACATAATGTGTTTCCGTGACACAGCCTGAGCTGTTGTTTTGCTAACACTACAACAATCTACTGGTCTTGATTCCGGAATCGGTTGTGTGACTATGGCGTCCACTTCTACCTCCTTTTCTGTTTCTATTGCTCTTTGCGCGAACAGTATATAGGCGCGAATTTTTGATGCAAATTAACTTTCCCTTTTGCAAGGCCCATGCCACATTGTGGTATATGCCATTGCGCGAGACCCCGATGGATTGTATAAAACTCCTTGAACAACACGCCTGATTGGGGGCAGGCTTTTTTATGAGATTTTTTGCTCACAGGCTTCCGGCCCAAGGACTGCTTTGGGTAGTTATTGATAGTTGTCCTGATCGGCACACTCTGAAAAGCAGAACTGTGCCGTTTGGGACAATAATGGGCAGGCAGAGGAAAAGAATCAGTTAATGAAATGTTTGAGAGGAATGCGGGTTAGATTGTCTCAAAGACCGTAACATAGGTCTGAAAGCGGAACACCCTGGAGCTGTTGGTAAACTTTTTGATAGCCTTGCTGGATGGATATTTTTTTATCAGCTGCTCCGGCATGTTGCTGATTGGTTCACTTGAAATGACCACAACAGGGAGTTGCAGACCAGCATATTTTTTGTCCCGGTAATAAGCTGGTTGCGTAAGCTCCCAGGTAAATCGCAATGATGCGCTCTGTGCTCTCCGGGAACCTTTTTCAGAGTTCCAGGTTTGGTTCTGGTAAATTTCTTTGTCTGTATAGATATCCAGGATAGGGACCGCAACAGAAGTATTTCCAAGAGAATATGCCTGGGGCAGGCAATACACTTCAACGGCGTCAGCTTGAAGTGTATTCAAAAAACTGCCTGCATTTTTCAGGTTTGACATACTCGTTACAGCCAGGAACGGCCTGTAGATAATGATTCCGACCACCAGTGATGACAGCACGCTGCAGTATACGATATATCTCCTGACCTGGGCATGGGTGATCGCCTGCAGGCCATAAGCGGCTGTTAAAGACAGAAAGGGCAGAAGTGGCAGGAGATACCGCAACCTTTTCAGCTCCAGGAAAAAGACCAGGGCTGCAAACCAGACAATAATAAGTATTTTTTTGTCACGATTGATCACAGCACGGCAGCATCCGAGCAATGCACCCAGTAGAATATAAGGATGGGCCTGGAAGAAAAATACTGCAACATATCCTTCCTGCCAATTCTTTAACCCGGATAACTGATAGGTGCGCAGGAAATTAATCTGCTCTAATATCAAAGGGCCTTTCCATATAAAAATAATCCCCAGCAGCAAACCTGTCAGAACTGCCACGGCGAATGAACGCTTTATTACTATCCTGGGTTGTGTGTCGAGCTTGATCAGTGCGATTATGCCAAGAACAACAAGCATCGGCCAGGTTGAATACTTGGAGAATAGCGCAAGTATGATGGCTATGGCAGAACCGATCGTAATAAGGAAGCCGCCTCGCTCAAGAGCGAGCAGGAACGCGAAAACTGCCAGCAACAGGAAGAACATGACATGAATATCAACCAGCATGAGAGGAACCTGGGTGGGAAGATAAGGAGATGCCATGATAAGTACACCGGCAAGAAAGCCGGTTGTCCGGTCCCACAGGAGCTGGCCGATTAAATAAGTGATTATTGGGATGAAGCCAAAGAGCAGCACATTAAAAAACGTAATGACCAGTTTGGTTTCCCCGAACAGTTTAAAGAGAAACCCATAGATTAGTGGCACAAGGGGGAGGTCTGTCCATGCTGAGATCTCCCCACCCCATTCGTGAAAAAACTCACTTATGCCATATACTGCTATGTATTTTGCCTGGAGAAAGTATCTGGCCGAGTCCAGTAGATATTCAGGGCTGTTTATAAATGGCAGGCAGCTGAGCACTGACAGAAGAAAGAGAGAAATGGCAGGGTATTTTTCGGGCAAGTAAGAGCTGGATAGCGGTACGGCCAGTATTAGTGCCGGTAGTAACAGCAGAAAAACGTTGGTCGGCCCCTTGTCTGTAAAAACCCAGCGCCAGCTTGTCAGAGTGCTCATATCCAGACTGCGGCTGATGTACTGCAAGGGAAAAACCAGCAGCGTCAGGAATAAAACAAGCAGTAGCCATTCTGTTTTGTTAAGTCGCAGCAAAGGATATTCTCGCCTTTTTTTATTTTATGCCATGAAGGTTCACGGTCTATTTGCCTGGTATAAATTTGCACACTTTTCTGTACGTTACCATTTGTGCAGACTTTTTGAATGTGGCATTTTCCTTGCAACAACAATGCCATGAATACTTGGGCAAAACACCTTTTGCCCGCTAACTGTATGATGTGGGGCTATTTCCTTAAGTGCTGCAGGAAAGAGTTTGAGAGAAGGGGTTGTCCCAAATGGGACAGTTTGGTATGGTCTGAACAAGATGGAAAGACTTTATTCTTTAGCAAATAATATTTTGTCGAAAGACTTTTTGCTCAATTATCATATTGGCGAGGAGTTTCTCATTGGATTTATATGTCTGCTGATTGCGGTCAGGGCATTCAGGACCATTGGTTTTAGTGTTAGCGGCGACCAGGTTAAGAGCAGCAGGATCTTCCTGGTGGGTGCCAGTTTCTTCATCCTTGGCAGCAGCAGTTTGATCCATGCCATAATCCACGCCTCCCACTCCAACCTGAATCTGCTGTATCAGACACTCCTGGCATACAGCCTAGGACTCTTCATTCTAATCCTGGCCATCTCGGTTGAAAATCCGCGCAATAAGGTAGCTTTGCCGCTGCTCTATATCCCGCTGCTTGCCCTGCTGCACCCGGCAGTCTACGAACAGTTCCCTCTTTTCGGTCAGTTCCGCCCTCTGGTCTGGATCCTGATCGCTTATCTGTCTGGCATTGTCTGTATGTTGTATATCGGCACATTTTACCGCAGAAGAAGCAAACGGTTTCTTTTTTCCGCTTTAGGGCATCTGATAATTTGTATAGGCGCAATTTTTCTCTTCTTTCCAGCACAGATCGGTTCGACTGTCTGGTTGCATGGACATATTATGAGGCCCCTTGGCTTTGTTATTTTGTTTTTCAGTATGAACAGGAAGGAATTATTGAAAATGGAGGGCTCTATCCTCTACAAGGCCTTAGCCGCCTTTTCCATTCTTGCTGCCATTCCTCTGCTCTTTTTCGGGACCTTTGTCTTTTACGATAATATATCGCCGGTCACGATTATTGGCCGCCGTTTTATCATTTTTCTGCTTCTTCTCATCACCCTTATTTCCGGCCTTCTATTCGGATTGGGTATGATCATCAGGTTGATTCGTCCGATTCTTCAATTGAAAAGTTCTGTAGACGGAATGGTAGGGGACGGAATGGTTAGACGGATTCCAGTACAGGGCAATGATGAGATAGGAGAACTCTCCGGTGCATTCAATGATATGTTGGCCAGGCTTGATAACGCCATTGAAGAACAGGAAAGGATGTGCCGGCTTGCAGCAACCGGAGAACTGGCCGCCACCCTGGCCCATGAAATAAAAAATCCGCTCAATGCCATAGGCGGCGCTGCAACGTATATCGGCAAAAACACCAAGGGCAGCCTGACCAAGGAGTTTGTTTCAGTTATCACCAGTGAGGTATCCCGCATAAATAACCTGACTACCACGCTGCTCAGCTTTTCCAAGACCGCTTCCCCGAATCCGGAACCGACCGACCTGAACAGGGTGGTGAGGGATTCCCTTACCCTGTTGAGTAAGGAGTCTCCTGACCTGCAGGTCACCGTAATTGAAGAGCTGGCAGCAGACCTGCCATTGGTTAACTGCGATTATAACCAGATCAAACAGGTTATTATCAATCTGTTGATTAATGCCCATGATGCAGTCAGCAAAAACGGGGAGATCAAGGTAAAAACCTGGCAGAAGAAGAATAGAACCTACCTGGCTGTTGAAGATAATGGCAGTGGCATCTCTGCGGAAATCATTCATAATATCTTTAATCCTTTTTTCACTACCAAGACCCGCGGTACCGGGCTCGGCCTGGCCATATCAAAAAAGATTGCTAAAGAACATGGCGGTGACCTGACTGTTGAGAGCACACCGGGCGAGGGATCTACTTTCACTTTAGGGCTTTAAGACTGGAGATAAACAGATGGAACATACAATTCTTATAGTTGATGATGAAATAAATACACTCAAGGTATTGGCTGCGGCTCTGAAAAACCGCAATATCCATGTCGAGACTGCGCGGTCCGGCGAAGAGGCCCTGGAGCTTTTAAAAAAGAAAAAATACAGCCTGGTTATTTCCGATTTTAAAATGGGAGGGATAAGTGGTGAGAAGCTCCTGGAAAAAACAAAGACTGTGTCTCCGAATTTACCCTTCATCCTGCTCACCGCCCACGGAACTATCGAGCTGGCCGTTAATGCCATGCGCAAAGGAGCCTATACCTACCTGACAAAGCCGGTGAATATCAATCTGCTGGAATCCATTGTCAGTGATGTCCTGACAGGCGGTCGTTCGAAAGTCAGCGAGTATGATGCAGGTATGTTCCAGTACCTGAATATCATAGGCAAGACCCCTGCCATGCAGGAGGTCTTCTCGCTGATCAGGCGGGTGAGTAAAACAGATGCCAACATACTGGTTCTGGGTGAGTCTGGGACTGGCAAGGAGCTTGTGGCGCGGGCCATACACTATACCTCCCTGCGGGCCGACAAGCCTTTTATACCGATCGATTGTACCACCATTCCTGCCGAGCTCATGGAAAGTGAGCTGTTCGGCTATGAAAAGGGAGCCTTTACCTGTGCGGATGAAAGAAAGCTGGGCTTGATCGAGATGGCCCAGGGTGGCACAACCTTCTTTGACGAGATTGGCGATCTGGATTTTGCCCTGCAGAAAAAACTGCTTCGCTTTCTGCAGGAAAAGGAAATACGCAGGATTGCCGGCAAGGGAAAGATCACTGTGGATGTCAGGGTCCTCTCTGCAACAAACAGGAATATTGAAAGCTCTTTGGAAAGCGGAGAGTTTCGGGCAGATCTGTTTTACCGGCTCAATGTTATCACCATCCAGATCCCTCCCCTGCGGGAACGATTGGATGATATCCCCTTATTGGCAAATCACTATTTTGAATATTTTCGGAAAAAGAATAAAAAAGATATCCGCGAAATAGACCAGGATGCCATGAATGCACTCATGAGCTATGACTGGCCAGGCAATGTGCGCGAATTGGAGAATATGATGGAGCGCGCCGTCATTCTCTGCCAGTTTGACACCATAAACATTGAGTGTCTGCCTAAGAAAATGAAAATGTTTGCCGGTGAAGAATATCCTGAAGTAAAGGAATTCAACCTGCCTGAAATTGAGAAAAGGACCATTGTCAAGGCCCTGGATAAGGCATCCTGGAACCAATCAAAGGCCGCCAGGCTCCTTGGGATCAGCCGCAAACAGTTGCGAACCAAAATGAAAAACCTTGACCTTCTTCCTGCTGCTGAAAAATAATAATCACTATCCGAGAGGCCAGAGCGTCATTTATTAAACAATCGCAAATTGCGAGTGGTTCTTTTAGGCAAGATTGTCACTTATTAAACAATCGCAATTGCGATTGGTCCTTTTTATCCATTAGTCCTCCTGCAGAAATATAAAATTGTACTTGACTCAGGAAGCAATGTGTTTTTCAATTTTATTGGGCGTATTTAAAATATGAAAATGGAGGGATGACATGAAAACGACATTGCTTATAATTGTATTGGTTGCAAGTCTTGTCTCAGGGGGAAATTCATTAGCGGTAAGTCGCGGAAGTGGTGGTGAAGAAATCCTTCAACCAACTCCGCCTTCGGATCTTCTTCTTATTTTGTCCGAGTTTGCCGATAAGAAAAATTTAGAAATATTACTGCAAAAGCTTACTGATCCAGATCCATTTGTCAGGGTAGAGGCTGTCCAGGCTCTTGGTGAAATACAAAAAGAACAATCCCTTGTCTCAGCATGTAACTGTCTCCAGGACGACAATCTCTATGTAAGGGCTTATGCTGCAGAGGCACTTGGCAAGATTGGCCAGGTGGACATTTCCTTTACTCTATCGAGGCTGCTTCCTGCCCTGGATGACCCATCACCATATGTCAGGGCAATGATGGTGGCAGCCCTGGGTGAACTTCAGGATGAAAGGGCGGTAGATTCAGTCAGGGAATGCCTGCATGATGAAGATGAGTCTGTTAGAAAAATGGCAGCATGGGCCCTCAATAAAATAGAGAATTCTCAATAAGCACCTTTCTTTTTTCTCCGTGGTCGAGATACTCACAGAATTGAAGTATCTTGAAAGTTATCTTCAGTATTTGGGAACTGATTAAAATGAATACTTGTTGCAGTTATGTTTAGTCAACATATCCTGCGGGCATAGTAACTTTCTTGACCAAGTATACCAAATGTAATAGCTGGAGGGGAAAAGAACCCAACTCCAGCTTATTGGTTTATATGTTCAATGATAATGTTGACTAAGCTATCAATCTTCTGGTTTTAAGCCTCCATGGCCTTTACAGCCTCGTCCGTTGTCAGAACCGCGTTGGCTATATATCCATAGTTGATGAGCGCCGCCTGGTAGCCGTCTCCCAACTCGGGATGTAAGGCTCCGGCCGTCGCGTCTTTCACCACAGTGACCTCAAAACCCTGCTCAATCAATTCGCGTAGGTGGGCTTCGACACATAGATTAGCTGACATGCCTCCCAAGACAACCTTATTAATGCCTCGTTTGCGAAGCTGCAGGGCCACATCATTATTCTCCGGGCCATAGACTTTGTGGGGGCTGCACACAATAGTCTTGCCATCATCGATGTAGGGTTTGTAGCGCTCCAACCAATCGGCGCCCGACCCAGAAAAACCTTCTAGGTTCAATGCACCGCTTCGATCAAACATCTTGATGTCATGCATTACATTCTCAATGGTTCCCCCGAACTTCCAGCCGTGATCGGTGGGGTAATAGTAATGGGGCGAGATGAAGACCTCGAACCCGTTGGCCTTGGCGGCTTTGAAAAGCCTCTCGATGTTCTCGACAGTCTTGTTCTCCTTGACGCTGTTGCCGACCAACTCCCAGGTGACACCTTGCTCACTGAGGAAGTCATTCTGCACGTCGGTTAATAGCACTGCTGTGTCTTTATTATTTATGTTCATGGCATTTCTCCTTATTTTAAGGTGAAGTAATTATATCAAAATAAAAAAGCCGGGTTACCTAATGTATAGGTAACCCGGCTATCAATTTTCAAGACCCGTGGTGTTTCGTCCCAACCTTACGGATGGTTTGACTTTTTCTATAGCAATCTATGATTATAAACTATGCATGAATGAAAGATAGTCAACTATCTCTTGTGATACTATGTGGTGCTTACATGTTGCTCAAACACAAGTACAGATGTCTTGCCAACATCTTGACTTTTTGAAGAGAGAATGGCAGTTAACATGTCCTCGGGACACCTTGACCTTTTAGGAATCATTCACGAGTTGTGATTTATAGCAGACATCGCAAGTATCAGCTGCCGCCAATTAAATGCTTTTTTAAAGTGCTATAAAACAAGGGGTAATGGGTTGTCAATTTTCTACTTGACACTATCAGACATATCAGCAGACATGCTAGATCAGCTTGACCCTCATGTTTTCTATCCCAATAAAGTAATAAACAATAAACTCACTTGCTTACTGACCCTATAAATGCTATCTTTTAAGTGCGTTTTATGCCGTAGCAGAATCAATGGTCCTATTGCTAATTACCAAACGGCTGAAAATTTTATTTGGAACCTGGCACGCACGCGGATTTATTTACATTAGCATCTTTTCCTCTCTTCCTCTATGGATTATATAAGTAGTCTCCAGCTCAAAACTGAACCATTTGTCTCTCCTTCAGACTCGGAAATTTATCCATGCCAAGCTATCAGGGATTTAACTGAGAAGCTTTCCGACAACATCCAACTTGGTGCAGGGTATCAATTAGTTATAGGCCCTGAGGGATCAGGGAAAACCTCTCTTTTAAACCAGCTTGCGCAAAAGTTCAGCGCAGACAATAAAACATTTGTGCTTTTGATCAGCAATCCTCAGTTCAAGGATATGCAGCAATTCCTCATTACTGTTGGGGGTATTTTCAAAACCATCAATGCTCCCGCTGGTTTTGATGACAATACATTCCAGAAGGCTTTCAATAGCTTTTTCTACAAACTTTATAAGCAGGAGAAAAAAAATGTTCTTCTGCTTATTGATAATGGCCAGAATTTTCCAGACTTTTGCCTCCATGCCCTGAATTCCTTTTATGACTATCACCCTGACTGTCGGCGTTTTTTCCAGACTGTCATATGCGGTGAGCCTTCGCTTCAGTGGAATATTAACGCGAACAAGGCTTTAAACGACCGCATTTTTTTAACCACCGCACTAAAACCTTTCAACTTTAAAGACATTAGAAAACTAATTCGCTTTCACCTGGAACAGGCTGCAACCGACCCCGGTTCTCCCCCGGTACTTTTCAGTATACCCGCCCAGTGGGTTATTTATCGCATGGCTCAAGGGCATCCCCAAAAAACCATTGACCTCTGCCGCTTCATAGTCCTGACACTGGTTATTGAAAACCGAAAAAAAGCTGACTGGTTCATAACTCTGCGCACCGCCAAAATGCTTATCCCCAAAAGGGCAAAAAAATTGCTGGTTATACGAACCACCTTCCTCGCCAGTCTCATCCTTTTCATGCTGGTTTTCGGTTTATGGTCAGAAAAGATCGAGACAATGAACTTGCACTGGCAAGGTCAACTGCTTCAGGAGTCTGTCCCCATAAAGGTGCTACCGCAAGAGACGCAACCTGTTAAACCGGTAAAAGTAACACAAAAAAGTTCCCTGTCGGAACGGACCAGAGAAGCGCCCCCAAATATATCCGCAATCTTAAAAGAAACTATACCTCCGGTCATACCAGCAGAGGAGCAGATCGAAGGAAAGGTGCCAGCTAAAAAGTCTGCAGCAGTTCCAAATCAACCCGAAGTTAAAGCCTCAACTACAGAAGTTCCTGTGCCAGAATCAGCCGAAGTTATAGATAATGAGGATATGGCTGAACTAAAATCGGTACCAGAAGTTGAACATTTAGTTACTCCAGTCAACAAGGAAATACGGGAAGTATGGCCCGGTTATACCCTCCTGGTCATGATTCAGCAAGTATACGGTCCTGGCTACTTGAAAAAGCAATATATAGACCAAGTTATTGCCGCCAACCCCCACTTAAAGAATCCCGACAATCTTGAAATCGGCGATCAGGTAATATTCCCTGCATTTTATGTCCAGAAAGAGGTCAAAACTCTTGGCGTTACTCGAGCATCAGAATCCCTGCCTGCCACGAAGTCTGATCAGGAACCGCAGCAGGCTTATTTTCCAGATTTTACAGAGAAGCGGGTAGAGCCACCTGAATATCTTGGTGATATTATTACTGCTCCAGGAGAAGCTTTTGGTGATATGGTCCGCAGAATTTACGGCCCTTGGAGCTTTAATACTGAAAACGTCAAAACTGTTTTAGCAGTCAATCCGAATCTTAAGAGTCCTGAATTGTTGCAAGTGGGGCATAAAATCCGTTTCCCCACAATTCCCGTTACCCTTACGCCAAAAGCAGAAGAAGTATGGTGGGTACGAATCATTACTTTTGACAATATTCAAAGCGCTTATCGTTTACTGCGGAAATACAGGAAATCACCGCCACCCCTGGTGATTATCCCTTCAAGAAATGAAAGTGGCCAGGTTCTCATGAATATCCTACTGGAAGACTATTTTATGGATAAAGAGTCGGCACTAAAAGCTATCCAGGCCCTGCCTAGTGTAATTACAACTCAGGCTGAAGCCTTGCATGGCTTGAGTCCTGAAACTTTTTACTATCGGATGAAGAAAAACAAATAGATGAATAATGAAACAAAAAAACAGTAATATTTTATGACACTAACCTTCCTGACTTACATATTCTTTGCCGGGGGAGTTGTTGCCATTCTCTACTCGATACTGGCACTGTTTAGCTTGATGAATCATGATCGGGTACAGAAAGTCCTGCCTGATAAATATGAACCAGGAGCAGACATGATGGTGACAGGGGGACCGGCTGTTGCCGAGGCTTTCTGGGAGCGAGCAAAAATTCTTCTTCAAAACGGTCGATTTGATGCTGCCCTTGTCGATTGCAAACGCGCTTTAGCAGTCAATCCGAACCATGCTGATGCCAAAAGGCTTTGGGATCACCTGTTTCCACCGGAGTTTGTTTAGACAGTTCCGGCGGGAAAAACACTACTCTTAGCTGCAGAAGCAGAAAAGGCCAGCCATAAAGACGAGAAAGTGGTCCATGAGTACGAGTCGAAACAGGCTAAACCTTCTTGCTCCGGTTGAACCGGCTAGGAAGACTGCGGCAGAAGAGGTTATTGCCGAACCAGGACCGGAATGCCTTCCCCAATTTCGGTTTTTTTATTGGCACTATATGTCCAACTATTTACGATATATTGCATAAATTAATTCCAACAATATTTAGAAATAATAAAATTACTAATTGAAGATCGCTTTCTACGATGTTGATATCTCCACGTCTTTTTTTATGTTGCCATATTCAGTGGCAAACTGGAAAAACCTTTCGATCTATTATTCAGACTTACAGAAATTTTGACTTCAGAGGATGTAAAATCCCATATCTGTCTCTTATACACATCTGACGCTGCCGACGAATA